>NZ_JBHWCL010000025.1:0-82766 GCF_042735125.1 Kitasatospora sp. NPDC059599
GTGCGTGACGGCGCACCCGGTCGGGCACATTCGTGGGGCGGGGCGCCGGCCCCGCCCGGACCTAGACCAGGCTGTCCCGCCAGGCCCGGTGGAGCGCGGCGAAGCGGCCGGAGCCGTCGATCAGCTCCCGCGGGGAGCCGTCCTCCACGATCCGGCCCTGGTCCATCACCAGGACGCGGTCGGCGATCTCCACGGTGGAGAGCCGGTGCGCGATGATCACCGCCGTCCGGCCGGCCAGCACCGTGCGCATCGCCCGCTGGACGGCCTGCTCGCCCGGAACGTCCAGGGAACTGGTCGCCTCGTCCAGGATCAGCACCGCCGGGTCGGCCAGCAGGGCGCGGGCGAAGGCCACCAGCTGGCGCTGGCCGGCCGAGATCCGGCCGCCGCGCTTGCGCACGTCGGTGTCGAAGCCGTCCGGCAGCGCCGCGATGAACTCGTACGCGCCGATGTCGCGGGCGGCCCGCTCGACCTCCTCGCGGCCGGCGCCGGGGCGGCCGATCGCGATGTTCTCGGCGACGGTGCCGGAGAACAGGAAGGACTCCTGGGTCACCATCACCACCCCGCGCCGCAGCTCGGGGGTGGCCAGCTCGCGCAGGTCCACGCCGTCCAGCCGGATCCGGCCGTCGGTCGGGTCGTAGAAGCGGGCCAGCAGCTTGGCGACCGTCGACTTGCCCGCGCCGGTCGCGCCGACCACCGCGACCGTCTGCCCGGCCGGGACCAGCAGGTCGAAGGGCGGCAGCACCTCCTTGCCGGTGCGGTAGGCGAAGCGGGTCCGCTCGAAGGACACCTCCCGGCCCCGGCCGGCCGTCCGGGGCAGCTCCTTCGGCTCGGCGGGCTCCGCGACGCTCGGCTCGTGGGCGAGCAGTCCGGCGATCTTCTCCAGCGCCGCGGCGGCCGACTGGTAGCTGTTCAGGAACATCGCCAGCTGGTCGATCGGGTCGTAGAGCCGGCGCAGGTAGAGCACGAAGGCGGTGAGCACGCCCAGCTCCAGCGCGTCCTCGACGGCCAGGTAGGCGCCGAACAGCACCACGCCGGTGATCCACAGGTTGGCGGTGGCCCGGGAGAGGCCGACGTAGCGGGCGATCTCCAGCAGGCCGTCCGCGGTCGCGGTGGCGGACTGCCGGTTGACCACGGCGAACGCCGTGTCGTTGGCCTCCTCGCGGCGGAAGGCCTGCACCGGGCGGATGCCGTTCATCGTCTCGGTGAACCGGACGATCAGCGAGGCGGCCGAGGTACGGGAGCGGCGGTAGACCCGCCGCGAGCGGCTGCGGAAGGACCGGGCGATCAGCGCCAGCGGCACGGTGGACACCAGCGAGACCAGGCCGAGCCGCCAGTCCAGCACCATCAGCAGCACCGAGATGTAGCAGACCGACAGGAGGACGGTCAGCAGCTCCTGCAGGCCCTCGGAGAGCAGTTCGCGCAGCGCGTCGATGTCGCTGGTGGCGCGGGAGATGATCCGGCCCGAGGTGTAGCGCTCGTGGAAGTCCAGGCTCAGCCGCTGGGCGTGCCGGAAGATCCGGCCGCGCAGCTCCAGCAGGATGTCCTGGTTGACCCGGGCGCTGATCTTGATGAACACCCACTGCAGCACCGGGCTGAGCAGGGCGCAGAAGAGGTACGCGGCGATCACCGCGACCAGCGGGCCCGAGTCGTGCGCGCGCAGCGCCGGGACGGCGCGGTCCATCGTCACCGCGACCAGCAGCGGGCCGGACTGCAGCGCGGCCTGCTGGACCAGGATCACCACCATCGCGACGGCGATCCGGGCCCGGTGCGGGCCGAGCAGCGAGCGCAGCAGCGCCCGGGGCGCACCGGGCGGGACGGGGATGTCCTCCTCGTCGGCCGGGGGCGGGGGCGGCTCCTCGCCGGTGGGCCGGACGGGACCGGCCTGCGTGGGTTCGGCGGTCGTGGTCACGGGGCTGCACTTCCTTCGGGCACGAGGGCGGCCTCGCCGGACATCAGTTCGCGGTAGTGCGCGCAGTCGCGCAGCAGCTCCTGGTGGGTGCCGACGGCCTCGATCCGGCCGTCCGCCAGGACCGCGACCCGGTCGGCGAGCAGCACGGTGCTGGGGCGGTGGGCGACCACCAGGGCGGTGGTGGTGCCGAGGACCTCGCGCAGCGCCCGTTCGACCAGGGCCTCGGTGTGCACGTCCAGGGCGGAGAGCGGGTCGTCCAGCACCAGGAAGGCCGGGTCGCCGACCACCGCGCGAGCCAGCGCGAGGCGCTGGCGCTGGCCGCCGGACAGGCTCAGGCCCTGCTCGCCGACCTCGGTGTCCGCACCCTCGGGGAGCTTGTCCACGAAGCCGGCCTGGGCGGTGGCGAGGGCGGAGTCCAGTTGCTTCCCGCTCGCGCCCGGGGCGCCCATCAGGACGTTCTCCCGGACGGTGGCGGAGAACAGGGTGGGCTCCTCGAAGGCGACCGCGACGAGTTCGCGCAGCCGTTCCCGGGGCAGGTCGCGGATGTCCCGGCCGTCCAGCGTGATGGTGCCGGCGGTGGCCTCGTACAGCCGGGGGAGCAGTGCGGTGAGCGTGGTCTTGCCGCTGCCGGTGGCGCCGACCAGGGCCATCGTCTCGCCGCTGCGGACGTGCAGGTCGATGCCGGCCAGCAGGTCGGGGCTGTCCCCGGGGGCGTCGGGGTAGCGGAAGCGGACGCCGGTGAAGCGGATGCCGTCGGGGGCGGCGAGCCCGGTGGCGGTGCCCGGGTCCGGGGTGTCCGGCTCGTCCAGCACCTCGAAGAAGCGGTCGGTGGCGGTGGCGGCCTCGTTGGCGTAGGCGAGCAGCCAGCCGAGCGACTCGACCGGCCAGCGCAGCGCGAGCGCGGTGGACAGGAAGGCGACCAGGGTGCCGGCGCTCAGCTCGTCGTGGGCGACCAGGTAGGCGCCGGCGGCGAGGGCGCAGCCGAGGGCGAGCTCCGGCAGGCCGATGATGACGGCCCAGAGCTTGGCGAGCAGGTGGGCCTTGTGCAGCTCGGTGCGGCGCAGCTCCTGGGCGAGGGCCCGGAAGCGTTCGGCCATCGAGCGGTGGCGGCCGAAGGCCTTGAGGATCCGGATGCCGAGGACGGACTCCTCGACCACGGTGGCGAGGTCGCCGTTCTGGTCCTGGGCGAGGCGGGAGGCGCCGGAGTAGCCGGACTCGAAGCTCCGGGTGATCAGGAACAGCGGGACGACGGGCACCAGGGCGATCAGCGCGAGCCGCCAGTCCTGGGTGAACATCACCACCGTGCCGGCGAGGAACGTCACCGAGTTGACGACCAGGAAGACCAGCGGGAAGGCCAGGAACAGCCGCATGGTGTACATGTCGGCGGTCGCCCGGGAGAGCAGCTGGCCGGAGCCCCAGCGGTCGTGGAAGGAGACCGGCAGCCGCTGGAGCTTGGCGAAGAGGTCCCCGCGCATCGCCGTCTCCAGCCCGGCGAGCGGGCGGGCCAGCACCACCCGGCGGGTGTAGAACAGTCCGGCCTCGAAGAGGCCCACGACCAGCAGCAGGCCGGCCAGGGGCCACAGGGCGGTCAGGTCGTGCGTGGCGAGCGGGCCGTCCACGATCCGGCCGAGGATCACCGGGACGGCGAGCGTGCTCAGCATGCCGAGCGTGGCGGCGGTCACCGAGACGGCCAGCCGGCCGCGGACGGCGCGCGCGTACGGCCACAGGCGCAGCAGCGAGCGGACGGTGGAACGGCGCGGTCCGGTCGTCGGGCCGGTGGCCGTGGTGGCTGCGCCGGGTACGTCGGATCCGTCGGGATCGTCGGCCCGGGCGGTCCCGTCGACGGGCGGGTTGTCGGTGTCATGTCGGTTCTCGGCCATCGCGGTGAGGGTAGGCAGAGAGCCCGTCACTTCTCATCCGGTTTTTCGCCCCTGTCGGCGTCGCGGGCGAGAACCGGCCACTCCGGCGGGCGGCGCGGAGGCGAACAGCAGGGCGTGCGCGTCGCTTCGTGCAGGGAGGAGTGCGCTGGGCGCCTCTTGCGAGCCCCGGCCGATCGGCCGATGGAATCCCCGGGGGGACGCCCATCGACGCCTGAGTGACAGGAGTGCCGACATGACGGTCGAGACCGAACCCACCCCGGGCCCCGGACCCGGGGCCGCGACAGTGCGGGTGCGGGCCCAGCTCAGCCTCAGCACGGTCGCGGCGCGGAACCTGGCGACCACGACCAAGTCGAAGCCGCAGATGCAGGAGATCACCTCCCGCTGGCTGCTGACGATGCTGCCCTGGGTCCAGGTCAGCGGGGGCACCTACCGGGTCAACCGCCGTCTCAGCCTCGCCACCGGACGCGGCCGGGTGAGCTTCGCCGGGGCCGGCGGATCGGTGAGCGTGATCGCCCCCTCGCTGCGCGAGGTGCCGGCCCTGCACGGCTACCGGGACGACGGGGTGCTGGAGGAACTGGCCCGCCGGTTCGTGCGGCGGGACTTCGCGGCCGGCGACGTCCTGGTGCGGGAGGGCGATCCGATCGAGGAGGTGTTCCTGGTCGCGCACGGCAAGGTGGACCGGACCGGTACCGGCAAGTACGGCGAGCGGACGGCGCTCGGCTCCCTCGCCGACGGCGACCACCTCGGCGACGAGGTGCTCACCGAGCCGGACGGCACCTGGCCGTACACCGTGACGGCGGCGACCTCCGGCATCGCGATGGCGCTGCCCCGGCCCGTCTTCCAGGAGCTGGTCGACCGCTCGGACTCGCTGCGCGAGCAGCTGCTGGGCTTCGCCGCCGACGCCGCGCAGGCCCGGAACGCGCACGGCGAGGCGGAGATCGGCCTGTCGGCGGGCCACGAGGGCGAGTACGAGCTGCCCGGTGCCTTCGTGGACTACGAGTCGACGCCGCGGGAGTACGAGCTGAGCGTCGCGCAGACCGTGCTCAAGGTGCACACCAGGGTCGCGGACCTCTACAACCGGCCGATGAACCAGGCCGAGGAGCAGCTGCGGCTGACCATCGAGGCCCTGCGCGAGCGGCAGGAGCACGAGATCGTCAACAACCCGGACTTCGGCCTGCTCGGCAACGCCGACGTCGACCAGCGGATCCAGACCCGCTCCGGCGCGCCCACCCCGGACGACCTGGACGCGTTGCTGAGCATGCGCCGAGACACCGACTACCTGTTCGCCCACCCGCGGGCGATCGCCGCCTTCGGGCGGGAGTGCAACCGGCTCGGCATCCACCCGGCCACCGTCGACGTGCTCGGCAAGCAGCGGCCGACCTGGCGCGGGGTGCCGATCTTCCCGTGCGACAAGATCCCGGTCTCGGACCGGCAGACCACCTCGTTCCTCGCGATGCGGGTCGGGGAGGACGACCAGGGCGTCGTCGGGCTCACCCAGATCGGTATCCCGGACGAGGTCGAGCCGGGTCTGAACGTCCGGTTCATGGGCATCGACGAGACGGCGATCGCCTCCTACCTGGTCAGCACCTACTACTCCGCGGCGGTGTTGGTGCCGGACGCGATCGGCGTGCTGGAGAACGTCGAGCTCGGGCACGCCCGGGGCTGACGCCGCCCCGGCAGGCGGCGGCCGGCACGGCCCGGGCCGCCGCGTCGGGTCCCGGGCCCCGGCCCGGGTCAGGCGCCCGGGGCGGGCGCGCGCAGCAGGTGCAGCGAGCGCCCGTCCAGGACGACGATGCCCTGCGGGTGCGGTCCGACCGCGCCCGCGTCGGCCGTGTCGATCACCGTCTCGTAGGCGGCCTCCGGCGCCGCCCAGGGCTCGCCGGGCAGGGTGAACGCCGTGGCCCGGTGGCCCGCGTTGAGCAGCAGCAGGAAGCTGTCGTCCCGCAACGGCCGTCCGGCGTCGTCCCGTTCGGACATCGCGGTGCCGGACAGCAGCATGCCGAGGCAGGCGGTCGGCGCGAACCAGTCGGCCTCGGTCATCTCCTTGCCCAGCGGGGTGAACCAGGCCAGGTCGGGCTGGCCGCCGGGGGTGGCGGCCCGGCCGGAGAAGAACGCCCGCTGCCGCAGCACCGGGTGGGCGCGGCGCAGCCGGACCAGCCGGGCGGTCAGGTCGCAGAGCTCCCGCCAGCCGGGCTCCGCCAGCAGCGACCAGTCCAGCCAGCTGACCTCGTTGTCCTGGCAGTAGGCGTTGTTGTTGCCGCCCTGGGTGCGGCCCAGTTCGTCCCCGGCGGTGAGCATCGGGACGCCGGCGGAGAGCAGCAGGGTGGCCGTCAGGTTGCGCAGTTGGCGCAGCCGCAGCGCGTTGACCGCGCCGTCGGCGGTCTCGCCCTCGGCGCCGTGGTTCCAGGAGCGGTTGTCCTCGGTGCCGTCCCGGTTGGCCTCGCCGTTGGCCTCGTTGTGCTTGCGGTCGTAGGAGACCAGGTCGCGCAGGGTGAAACCGTCGTGCGCGGTCACGTAGTTCACGGAGGCGTACGGGCGCCGGCCGCCGCGCTGGTAGAGGTCGGAGGAGCCGGACAGGCGGTAGCCGAGCTCGCGCACGTCCGGGCGGGCGCCGCGCCAGAAGTCCCGTACGGTGTCGCGGTACTTGTCGTTCCACTCGGCCCACAGCGGGGGGAAGCCGCCGACCTGGTAGCCGCCCGGGCCGACGTCCCAGGGTTCGGCGATCAGCTTCACCCGGCTGAGCAGCGGGTCCTGGGCGACGGCGGTGAGGAAGGGGTGGTCCATGTCCACGCCGTCGCCGGCGGGGCCGCCGCGGGCGAGGGCGGCGGCGAGGTCGAAGCGGAAGCCGTCCACGCCCATCTCGGCGACCCAGTAGCGCAGCGAGTCGGTGACCAGCCGGATCACCTGCGGGTGGCGGGTGTCCAGGGTGTTGCCGCAGCCGGTGTAGTCGGCGTAGGCGCGCGGGCGGTTCGGCGGGAGGCGGTAGTAGGCGGCGTTGTCGATGCCGCGCAGCGACAGCATCGGGCCGAGTGCGCCGCCCTCGGCGGTGTGGTTGAACACCACGTCCAGGATCACCTCGATCCCGGCGGCGTGCAGGGCGCGGACCATCCGCTTGAACTCGCCGACCTGGCCGCCGCGCGAGCCGGCGGAGGAGTAGCCGGCGTGCGGGGCGAAGTAGCCGACCGTGTTGTAGCCCCAGTAGTTGACCAGGCCGCGGGCCTGCAGGTGGTCCTCGCTGGCGTACTGGTGGACCGGCAGCAGCTCGACGGCGGTCACCCCGAGGCGGGTGAGGTGGGCGATCGCGGCGGGGTGGGCGAGGCCGGCGTAGGTGCCGCGCAGGTGCGGGGGGATGTCGGGGTGGCGCATGGTGAAGCCGCGCACGTGCAGTTCGTAGAGCACCGTCTCGGCCCACGGCGTCTTGGGGCGGTGGTCGTCGTACCAGTCGTCGTCGTCGTGGACGACCACGGCCCTGGGCACGTAGGGGGCGGAGTCGCGGTTGTCCCGCACGGTGTCGGCGACGTCCGCCTCCGGCCAGTTGCGGACGGCGGCGCAGGCGGCGTCGTGCGAGGTGTAACAGCCGTCCACGGCGCGGGCGTACGGGTCCAGCAGCAGCTTGGCCGGATTCCAGCGGGCGCCGGTCCACGGGTCCCACCGGCCGTGCACCCGGAAGCCGTAGCGGGTGCCGGGGCCGACACCGGGCAGGAAGCCGTGCCAGACCTGGAAGTCCTGTTCGCCGAGGCGGTGCCGGCTCTCCCGGCCGTCCTCGTCGAAGAGGCACAGCTCGACGGCCTCGGCGCCGGCCGCCCAGAGCGCGAAGTTGGTTCCGCGGTGGCCGAGCCGGTCGGTGTGGAAGCGGGCGCCGAGTGGCTGCCAGCTGCCGGGCCGCGGTGGCTCGGCGGTGTGCGGGCCGCCGTCCGGCCGTACCCCGGCTTCCAGCTCCTGACCTGACGCCATGGCCGTACCCTCCCTGGGCGGGGTGTCCCGGACCCCGTTCACTTCCTCATTCCCGGATTGCGCAGATCGGAAGCCGCTGAACGGGGGCTTACCGGCGGATGGCGGGCAGGGGGGCGGGCCCGGGGGCGGGGGCTCCCGGGAGGGCGGGTGCGGGGCGGGGCAGGCGCACGGCCCGTCGCCCCGCGCGCCCGGGGTGCGGGCGTTCCGTGCCGGCGTGCGTGTCCCCCCGTCCGCGGCCGTCGTTGTTCCGGACGTCGGACACGAACGGTGGGGAGGCCCCGGGATGCGGCGCCGAGGACGGGTGTGGGCGCGGGGCGCGGCGGCGGTGGCCTGCTGCCTGGCGGTCCTCACGGGGTGTGGTGGCGGGGCGTCCCCGGCGGGGCCGCCCGGGGACGCGGTGGAGGCGGGGGCGGGGCCCGGGGCGTACACCGCGCCCCCGCCGCCGTCCCGGGCGGTCGTCACCACGCTGCCGGCCGACGGCGCCGTGGACGTGCAGCCGGAGGGCGCGGTGCGGGTGAGCGCCGCGCAGGGCCGGCTGGTGTCGGTCCGGCTGGCCGACGCCAAGGGCACGGAGGTGCCCGGATCGATCGCCCCGGACGGTGCCGGCTGGGCGCCCGACGGGCCGCTGCCGCTGGGCACCGCGTTCACCCTGGACGCCGTCGCCGAGGACGACGACGGCCAGCGGGCCGCCCAGCACACGGACTTCTCGACGGTGGCCCGGGCGCACACCTTCGTCGCCTTCTTCACCCCGGAGGACGGCTCCACGGTCGGCGTCGGCATGCCGGTCTCGCTGCGCTTCAGCCGTCCGATCGCCGACCGGGCGGCGGTGGAGCGGGCCCTCCGGGTCACCGCCGACCCGCCGGTGCCGGTGGCCGCGCACTGGTTCGGCAACCAGCGGCTGGACTTCCGCCCGCGGCAGTACTGGACGGCCGGCACCAGGGTCTCGGTGGCGCTGCGGCTGAAGGACGTCCAGGGCGCGCCGGGCGAGTTCGGCACCCAGAACCGGGACCTGCGCTTCACCGTCGGCCGGGCCCAGGTCTCCACCGTGGACCTGGACGCGCACACCCTGACCGTCCGGGCGGGCCAGGGCGGCAGGGTGGTCCGGGTGCTCAAGGTCTCCGGGGGCAGTCCCGAGCACTCCACCTACCGGGGGGTGATGGTGGTGTCGGAGAAGTACCAGGTGACCCGGATGAACTCGCAGACCGTCGGCATGGGCGACGAGTACGACATCAAGGACGTGCCGCACGCGATGCGGCTGACCACCTCCGGCACCTTCCTGCACGGCAACTACTGGGCGGACCCGGCGGCGTTCGGCACCGCCAACACCAGCCACGGCTGCATCGGCCTGGTCGACGCCAAGGGCGGCACCAGCAAGGACACCCCGGCGGGCTGGCTGTTCGAGCACACCGTCCCGGGGGACGTGGTGGAGGTGCGGGCCTCGACCGGGGACCTCGTGCCGCCGCAGAACGGGCTGAACGGCTGGAACGTGCCCTGGGACCAGTGGGTGGCCGGCGGCGCGCTGCACTAGGCCCCGGACAGGATCCGGCTGCCGGCACCCCCCGGGACTCCCCCGGCAGCGCCCCGGCACCCCCCCGGACCGCCCTTCACGCCCGGTTCACCCCGGCTTCACCCGGTTCTGTTCGACACCCCTGCAAATCCGTTCGAACGGCCCGGTTATCCTGCTCCGACGCGTCCGCAGTCCGGCGCGAAAGATCGGCGCCCGGTGCAACTCATGGGGGCACTCAACGCGTCAAGAGAGTGGATACCGGGAGGGGACAAACCGTGAAGACGGGTAAGACGGCCGGCGCCGCGATACGTACCACCAGCCGCTACGGGCGCAGGGGGGCGATGGCGTTGGTCATGGGCGGGGTGCTGCTGCTCACCGCGGCGTGCAACGACGACAAGGGCGGCTCGGGGGGCTCCGGCGGCGGCAACGCGGCCGGCACGTCGGCCTCGGCGGACGCGGGCGGTTCGGGCGGTTCGGGGACGCCCAAGACCTCGGCGGCGGTGATCTCCGTCGAGCCGAAGGACGGCGCGCAGGACGTCCAGCCCTCCGGGCTGCAGGTGTCCGTCGCCAACGGCAAGCTCACGACGGTCGAGGTGACCGACAAGGACGGCAAGCCGGTCACGGGTGCGATCACCCCGGACGGCAGCGGCTGGAAGCCGGCGGCGGCACTCACCGTCGGCATGGCGTACAAGGTGAACGCGCAGGCCAAGGACGCCGAGGGCCTGGTGGCCGCGTCCACCACCTCGTTCACCACCCTGACGCCGGACAAGAAGATCTCCACCAACGACAACATCAGTGACGGCGCCACCTACGGCGTCGGCATGATCGTCTCGGTGGAGTTCAACAAGCCGGTCAAGAACAAGGACGCCGTCGTCCAGGGCATCAGCTTCGAGACCAACAACGGCACCGTGGTCAAGGGGCACTGGTTCGGCGACAAGCGGGTGGACTTCCGCCCGGAGCAGTACTGGGCGCCGGACACCAAGGTGACCGTCAAGTACCGGCTGAAGAACGTCGAGGTCTCCCCGGGCGTCTACGGCGACGTGGACAAGGACGAGCCGTTCACCATCGGCCGCTCGCAGGTCGCCACCGCGGACGCCAAGTCCCACCAGATGACCATCGAGCGGGGCGGCCAGACCACCACCGTGCCGGTCACCCTGGGCGCGGACGCCACGCCGTCCTGGAGCGGGGCCATGGTGATCATGTCCAAGGAGAAGGTCACCCGGATGAACTCGCAGACCGTCGGTCTCGGCGGCGAGTACGACATCCAGGACGTGCCGCACGCGATGCGGCTGACCACCTCCGGCACCTTCGTGCACGGCAACTACTGGGCCAGCCCGTTCGGCAAGACCAACGCCAGCCACGGCTGCGTGTCGATGCAGGACGTCAAGGGCGGCAGCGACAGCTCGGTGGCGGGCAAGTTCTTCAACGACTCGATGGTCGGCGACGTCGTCAAGATCGTGAACAGCAAGGAGAAGACCGTCGCCCCCGACAACGGGCTCGGCGGCTGGAACCTGGCCTGGGCCAACTGGTAGGCCCTACCCGGAGGTCGGCCCGGTCAGTCCGGGCGCTCCGGTGAGTTCTCACGGAGCGGTCCGATCCTCACCCGTTGGGGTCGGGCCGCTCCGGTTTTCGGGGCGAGGAGCCCCGCGCATGGCGCAACCTTTCCGGTGGCCGGGTGCTCGCGCCCGGCCGGGTCCGTCGCGGATCGGATCCACGGGGAGTTCCGGGGAGTTCGGGGATGTCCGAGGAGGGGATCGGCGTGAGGTCGATACGCAGAGTGGTGACCGCCGGCCTGGTCGGCGGGGCGATGGCGCTGACGGCCGCCTGCGGCGGTGGCGGCGGGGACGGCAGCGCGGCCAAGGCCGACCTGGGGGCCGGTGCGGGCGCCTCCAAGCCCGCGGCGGCACCCACCGGCGCGGCGCCGAAGGTCTCGAAGGCGGCCGTGAGCATCGAGCCCAAGGCCGGCTCGGTGGACGTGGCACCGAACGCGCTGAAGGTCGGTGCGACCGGCGGCAAGCTCACCACCGTCAAGGTGAGCGACAAGTCGGGCAAGGAGGTGCCCGGCACGATCTCCGCCGACGGCTCCTCGTGGACCCCGTCGACCGGCCTCTCGGTGGGCACCGCCTACCAGGTCAGCGCGATGGCGGCGGACGCCGACGGCGCGGTCGCCGAGGCGGACAGCAGCTTCACCACGCTGACGCCGGAGGTCCAGGCCAAGGCTTCCGACAACGTCGACAACAACGCGACGTACGGCGTCGGCATGATCGTCTCGGTGGAGTTCACCAAGGACGTCAAGAACAAGGAAGCGGTCGCCAAGGGCATCACCTTCGAGACCGACAACGGCACCGTGGTGAAGGGTCACTGGTTCGGCGACCGCCGGGTGGACTTCCGTCCCGAGGGCTACTGGAAGCCGGGCACCAAGGTGAACGTGCACTACCGGCTGAAGAGCGTGGAGATCGCTCCGGGCGTCTACGGCGGCTCGGACCGGGACGAGCCCTTCACGATCGGGCGATCCCAGATCTCGACGGTTGACGCCGCCGAGCACAGGATGACGGTCGTCTCGGGCGGGCAGAGCTCCGACATCGACATCACCTCGGGCTCGGACGACCACCCGACCTGGAACGGCACCATGGTCATCATGTCCAAGGAGGGCACGGTGCGGATGCAGTCCAGCACCCTGCCCGGCATGACCGGCGCGCCCTACGACCTCCAGGTGCCGCACTCGATGCGGCTGACCACCAGCGGCACCTATGTGCACGGCAACTGGTGGGCCAAGAACAGCATTTTCGGCGGAGACAACGTCAGCCACGGCTGTGTCGGGCTCAAGGACGCCGAGGGCGGCAGCGACTCCAGCTCGATGGGCAAGTTCTACGCCGGCTCGCTCGTCGGAGATGTGGTGACCGTCAAGAACTCCATCAAGAAGGAAACGCTCGACCCGTCGAACGGGCTGAGTGGCTGGAACGTGCCGTGGAGTTCCTGGTAGGACGGCTCGGGGGTCAACTCGGGCTTGACGTACGTCGACCCGGGGTGACCCCCGCTTGCACCCGGCATATGCCGACTCGGCCGAGATCGTTTGCTCATTGTCCGTACGCGGCTGCTTGCGTTCCGCAATGATGGTCCGCATGGCGGGTTGGGGCGAAACAGATCAGTCATCAGTTCCCGGGGTCGGCCGGGTCGCCGAGGCGTCCTGGATCGACGTCCAGGGAGCGCTCTCGGCGCTGGAACGGCTCAGCTCCGAGGAGCTGGAGGAGATGTACTCCGGCAGACTGCGCGACCAGTCCGCGCCGAGCGAGGTGCGGCTGCCGTCCCGGCCGGAGTCGGGCCCGGTCGCCCGTCGACTGGTGCTGTCCGTCCTGGAGTCCTGGGACCTCCACCAGCACCTGGAGGCGGGTGAGTTGCTCACCGGCGAGCTGGTGGCCAACGCGGTGCGGCACGCCGCCGGCCGCACCATCGGCCTGCACGTCAGCCGCAAGCCGGGCTGGCTTCGGGTCGAGGTCCGGGACTCCTCCCGGGCGCTGCCCTGCATGATCCTGGCCGAGCCGAGGCCGGTGAACGAGCGGGGCCGCGGGCTGAAGATCGTCGACGACCTCTCCGACCGCTGGGGTGCGGACCTGCTGCCGCGGGGCAAGGGAGTCTGGTTCGAGCTCAAGGTGCGCGAGCGGCACTGAGGCGTGCTGTCCGGGGCTTGTCCCCGGATACGCGCAGGGCCCCCGAATTCGCCGTGGTCCGGCGGGTGGGGGCCCGTGCAAGTCATCGCGCCGGCCAAGGGGGTGCGTGCCGCGCGATGGGCGTCGGCAGTGCCAGGTCGGGCCCGCCGAAGTTCGATGCCTTGACTATTGCACGAATCTCAGCATGTGGGCAAACCGGGTGACTGGGAATCCAAGGTTTGTAACCTAGTTCACCTTTGGATTTTGCATAGGTTAACGCTGATACCTGTGAATATTCATGATCCTTGGCGCGCGGCCGTCCTCAGTTCCGCGCGGATCCGGGCAGCGTGGCGGTGGACCGAGACGGGGGAGAGGCGGGACGGAGGCGATGCCGCCCGGTTGATGCCGCGGGGGGAGCGGCAGGCGCTGCAGAGGCCGCCCAGAAGGGCCTGGGGGCGGCACGGGGTGCGGCACTCGGTGCACTCGGGGATGCGGGTGGCCCGGGCGGCCGGCGCGGGGCGTTCCGGGGGCATCTTGTCGAGCAGGCGACGGCGCGTGAAGGCCACCGGGCTGTGGACCGGCGTCGGCAGCCCTGCGGTGAGGGCCGCCGTGAAGAGGGCGGGGGTGACGTCCCGGGCCAGCCACTCGGCGGCGAGCGGTTCGAGGGCGGCACAGTCGGCGGCGGAGAGGGCGAGACGGGTGTCCGCGATGCCGAGGCCGGCGAGGGCGGCGTAGGCGGGGGACACCGGGGAGGGCGCGGTGGCGCTTCGCTCCTCCGGGGGATCGGGTGCGTTTTCCGTTGACTCGCCCGCCTCGCCGGTGGCGAGGAAGTGGTTCCACCAGGCGTCGCTGCGAGGCGTCCGGGAGAAGTAGGTGCGGAACACCCACTGGGGACGGTCGGCGTTCACGCGCTCGCGGACGCGGCGCAGGTGACCGGCGGTGGAGAGCCTGTTGAGGGCCGTACGGACGGCCATCTGCCCGAAGAGCGGCTGGTAGGCGGCGAGCGTCTTGACGTCCATGGCGGCGCCGTCGGGGAGGTGGTCGATCAGGCCGGCGAGGTACGCCTCGCGGACCGGGAGGTGCGCGAAGTCGTCGGCAGCCGGGGGAAGTTGCCCCGGGGCGGACTGCTTGCCGTATCCGGGCGAGGCCATGGGGAAGGTAGAGTCGTGGGTAGCCACAGGATCGAGTCCTTCGTCGATCGGGGTGGTCAGACCCCCGCTCGGTGTTGGCGCACCGGCCGGGGGTTGATTCGTTACGGGCACGCTACACGGCGCGACGGGCCGTGGTGAGCTGATGACGATTAGTCATATCTGCTGCGTGCAGGGGTGGTTGGAAGGTGGTTGCCCACCCATTCCACCAAGGGATCACTCGGACTCGGCGGCTTGAGCTTCGGCGGCGAAGGCGACGAAGGCGGACCAGGCGGCGGGAGAGAAGGTGAGGGTCGGGCCGGCCTTGTCCTTGGAGTCCCGGACGTGGACGGCGGTGGGGGAAGGGGCGATCTCGACGCAGGCGCCGCCCTCGTCGTTGCTGTAACTCGACTTGAACCACTCGGTTCCAGCGTTCATAGCTCCTCCGAGACTTTCCCGATGAACTCCACGGACTCCTCAGTGCTGAGGGCCTGCATGCGGATCATGCCATGTCGTTGCGTGATCACGTTGACCTTGTCGGGGTCGGCATGCAATACGCCGGTTCGATGCCCTTCCACGTAGGCCAACTGCTCGCGGTCTGCGGTTTCCAGCAGGATGATGGGGCCGGTCAGGGCCGCGTATGCCGCACGGTTTGCAGGGAGCACCTGAATTGCGATGTTGCGTAGGTCGCTCATCTCGACGATGTGCGCGAGCTGCCTCTTCATGAGGTCCGCACTGCCGACCTTTGCGCGCAGCGCTGCTTCGTAGATCACGAACCCGAACAGCACTGGCGGTGAGCTCGTCAGCTTCTCCTGGCGTTGCATTCGGCCCGCGACGCGGACTTCAACCGTCTCGTTGTCCAGGGGCGGACAGGCGTGGCTGATCAGCTCGCGGGCGTACTCCTCGGTCTGGAGCAATCCCGGGATGAGCAGGGCTTCGTATGTGTGGATCGCGATGGCATCAGCTTCGGCATGCGTGTAGCCCTGCGAGTAGGACGGGAACTTCTCCGGCTTCAGGAAGTCGGTCGCCGCCAGCAGCATCCCCCTCGCGTCGCACAACTCATCGGCGACGGTGAGCAACTTGAGCGACGGCTTCCGCCTCCCCGCCTCCATCGACCGCACGCTCTCGTAGTCGTAGCTCGCAGCCTGGCACAACTGCTCGCGGGTGACCCCGGCTTGCTCCCGCCACCGCTTGACCTGATCGCCGCAGTACTTCCAGGCCATCGGGTTCTGCTTCGGCGTGGTCATCCCGAACCCCCTCATCGTCCCTGGTCATCCAGCGGTCGACTCTCACGCTGTACCAACGGTGTGACTACTGAGGGTAGGTCCGGCTCCCGACTCTAGAAGGGTGAAATGGCCGAACTCAGCCCTTGTGAGTGAAGCCTTCCGTACACCCCCAAGGACTCCGATGAACACTCAGCCCGTCGATGCCGTCGAGTGGATGTTCCCCCGACTCCCCCGAAGCGCCGGCCGTGCCCGCCTCCGTCTGCTGCGGCAGGCCCTCACGTGGGAGGTGCCGATCGAGTCCACCGAGATCGCCCTGATCCTCCTGAGCGAACTCGTCACCAACGCCTGCCGCCACGCCCGCGCCCCGCGCGACCGGCTGATCGGCGTCCGCCTCCTTCTCCCCACCTGCTCCGTGCTCCGCATCGAGGTCTCCGACGCCAGCCCCGAGCTCCCGGCCCTGCGCCGGGCAGCCCTCGACGACGAGTCCGGCCGAGGCCTCGAACTCGTCGCAGCCCTCGCCACCTCCTGGGGTGCCCACCCGCGCGGCGAGGGCTTCATCGGCAAAACCGTATGGTTCGAAATCGCCCTCCCCGCGCCTGCGGGGAGCGCTTCAGGAGATATCAATTCGTGATAACCGTGAGGCGCTTCCGGGGAGGCGCGTAAAGAAGTGTCAGGGCTTTTCGTTCGGGCCATATGGATATCGTCAACGGCCGCGATGCGGCGGGATTTCGGGTCCTACCATCCAGCTTTACCGAGAAGAAGGATGGTTTTGACGTGGAACCCCTGTCCCGCCTGAAACGCGCCCTGGCCTGCGGGGTCGCCGCAGTCGCCGTGTTCGGCGGCCTGGCCGTGCAGGCCCCGACGGCGTCGGCGGCGCCTCCCGTGGACACGACCTGCGGAACCCCGGCCTCGCCGGGCGGCGGCAACTGCATGACCGCGCTGATCAATTCGGCCTTCGACATGATCAGGGGCATGCGCAACGCCGCGAACAGCAACAAGCTGGACAACGCGGAGTTCACCCAGAGCACCGCGACGAAGTTGAGCCAGAAGTTCCCGGGGTTCAACGTCATGGTGTACAAGACGGTGGGCACCGACCTGTACGACACCGAGTGGTTCAAGGGCGAGTACAAGGCCGACATGAAGGGGGTGCTGCTCGACACCACCTACAAGCTCAATCATTTCCTGGACAAGGAGAAGAAGGATCCCTCCGGCTACGACGTGTTCCGGATCTGGGTCTTCCAGGGGGACTCGACGTTCCGCAACCGGACCGACGGCGGCTTCATGAACTGGGCGTTCGTCGGCAACGACGGCGACAGCGTCAAGAAGGACTCGTGGACCTGCCGGTCGGGCACCGCGCGGCCCTACAAGTGCGACGGTGACGTGCGCACCATCCACTTCCCCGGGCGATCCGGCTACGGCACCAGGACCGGCAGCCTGACTCCCGACTCCGGCCGCCCCGGCTACCACGCCTGCCTGGACGTCAGCGGCAACGGCACCGCGAACGGCACCCCCGTACAGATGTGGGAGTGCAACGGCGGCGACGCGCAGAAGTGGACCTACAACGGGTACCGGCTCCAGGCGGCCAACGGCAAGTGCCTGGACCTGCCGGCCAACAACACCGCGAGCGGGACCAAGCTCCAGGTCTGGGACTGCCTGGACAACCCCGGGCAGCGCTGGAACATGTCGGCCAGTGGCGGTTTCCGGCACCTGGTGGACCAGGAGGACCGGTCCAAGGACGTCTGCATCGACGACTACAGCGGCCAGACCGCCAACGGCAGCCCGGTGGTGGCCTGGGGCTGTGGCTCCGAGGACAAGCGGGACGCGCCCAACCAGAACTGGGCCTGGGGCGGCACCCCGCCGACCACCAACCCGACCACGCCCGCCAACGGCGCCGACGTGACCCTCAAGCTCGACAACGGGCTGGGCGCCGTTCCGGTCAGCGGTTCCGCCGGCGCGTCGGTCGTCCCCGGGATCCGGGGTGGCAGCGAATCCAAGTGGAAGCTCACCCCGGTGGGCGGCGGCCGCTACCGGATCACCAGCTCCTACGGGCTGGAACTCACCGAGAACGCCAACTACATGGCCGAACTCCAGCCGTGGAGCAACTCCTCCCAGCAGAAGTGGCAGCTCGTCGCAGTCGGCAACGGCAAGTACCAGATCCGGATCTCCGGGGACGACTGCCTCGCCCACGACGCCGACTTCAAGCAGCTCGGCGTGTGGACGTGCAAGTCGGGCTGGCAGCAGGAGTGGGTGCTGGAGGGCTTCTCCGGCGGTGTGATCACGCCGACCGACCCGACCACGCCGACGAAGCCGAAGCCCACGAATCCCCCGACGACCGGCGGTGGCGGTTCCGGCGTTCCGACCGAGCGGCCGCTGTTCCTGAAGCTGTCCAACGGGCTGGGCGCGTCGGCACCCAACGAGACCGCGAGCTGGGGTTCGCCGATCATCGGCGGGATCCTCGGGTACAAGGGCTCGACCTGGACGATCAAGTCGCTGGGCGGGGACCGCTACCGGATCGTCAACGACCTCGGGTACAACCTCACCGAGAACCCGGCGACCTATGTCGCCGAGCAGCAGGCGTGGGGCGACACCTCCAACCAGAAGTGGCAGTTCGTGAGCGTCGGCGGCGGGAAGTACCGGATCCGGATCGGCGACGACGACTGCCTCACCCACGACTCCGACTTCAAGCAGCTCGGGGTGTGGACCTGTGAGGGCGGTTGGAAGCAGGAGTGGACCTTCCAACTCCTCTGACTCCTCTGATCGGCCTCTCCTGGCGCGCGGGAAGTCGGCCCGGCCGACGTCCCGCGAAGCCGAACCTCCCGGCCCGAGTAGCATCGGGTTCGTGAAGCTGTACTGGCACGTCGTGCTGCCGCCGCTCAGCGCCTGATCGGGCGCGCGCGTAGGTGGCTTGATCCCCTTCGCCCCGGCTCGGCCGTCGTGAGGCCGCCGTGGGCTGATGGCGTGCGCCCGTTCTCGGAACCTCTCCTCTGACGGTCTTCGACGACGGAAGTACACGACTGTGCCGAATCGTTTGTCCTCGCCTGCCCGCTCCGTTCCCACGGCTCCCCGCCCCGTCCGCCCGCGCGGCGGCGCGGTGCCGATCCTGATCGCCGCCGTTCTCTGGGGCACCACCGGGACCGTCAGTTCGCTGGCGCCCGGCGGCGCCCCGGCGGCCGGGATCGGGGCGGCCGGGCTGGTGCTCGGCGGGCTGTTGTTGTTCCTCACCGACCGCACCGCCTGGGCGCTGCCCCGGCGGTGCGGGGCGCGCGAGCGGTGGCTGCTCGCGGCCGGTGCGGTCGCGGTGGCCGGGTATCCGGTGACCTTCTACCCGGCGGTGCACCGTACGGGCGTCGCGGTGGCGACGGTGATCGCACTGGGCAGCGCGCCGGTGTTCACCGGGCTGCTCGGGTGGCTCGCCCGGCAGGGGCGGCCCGGCGGGCGGTGGGCCGGGGCCACGGCGCTGGCCGTGCTCGGCTGCGCGGTGCTGGTGCTGGGGCCCGAACTCTCCGGCGGCGGGGCGGCGGTGGACCCGCTCGGGGTGCTGCTGGCGGCGCTCTCCGGGCTCTCGTACGCCGGGTACTCGCTGATCGGCGGGCGGCTGATCGCGGCGGGGCGCCCGTCGGGCGGGGTGATGGGGGCGATGTTCGGCGGAGCGGCGCTGCTGGTGCTGCCGGTCCTGCTCCTCGGGCCGGTCGGGTGGCTGCTCTCGGTGCGGGGCGCGGGGGTCGTGCTGCACCTCGCCGTGGTCACCACCTACCTCGCGTACCGGATGTTCGGCTACGGCCTGCGGCACACCAGCGCGCAGACGGCCACCACGCTGACCCTCGCCGAACCTGCCGTGGCCGCCGTGCTCGGAGTGCTGGCACTGGGGGAGCGGCTGCCCGCCGTCTCCTGGTGCGGTCTCGCCGTCCTGGCCGGCGGGCTGGCCTGCCTCGCGCTCCCGGCCCGCCGCCGGGGCTGAGCGGCCGCCGGTGCGGGGGAGGCCGGGCGGTCCGGCGGCTCCCGCGCCCGGTGCCCGGCCGGGCCTCAGATGCCGAAGTGGGCGGCGATGCCGTCGAGGACGCAGTCGAGGCCGGTCCCGAACTGCCAGTCGGCGTCGTCCTTGCGGGTGGCCTCGTGCAGGTAGCGCTGGTAGCGGGGGTAGCGGCCGGTGCTCATCAGCCAGCTCATCCGGGGGGCGAGTCCGGCCCGGGTCTGGTCGCCGTCGGACCAGCCGCGCTCGCGGCGGAGGTTCTCCAGGGTGACCTCGGCGGCGACCGAGCCGTGCACGTAGCCGGTGACGGTGCGGAAGACCGCCATGGTGGTGTCGGCGTCCAGGCCGTGCTCGGCCAGTACAGCGAACGCGCGTTCCGGGACGGCGAGTTGGTTGGGCCCGAGGGCGAACGGGGTGGCTGCCCGGACGCTCCACGGGTGCGCCAGGTGCATCGCCCGCAGGTGCACGGCCAGTGAGCGCATGGCGTCCCGCCAGCCGTCGGCCGGTTCGTCCAGGGGGAGCCGGCCGTACACGAAGTCGACCATCAGCTCGATGAGTTCGTCCTTGCCGGAGACGTACCGGTAGGCGGCCATCGGGGCGACGCCGAGCGCGCCGGCCAGGCGGCGCATGGTGACGGCGTCCAGGCCCTCGGCGTCGGCGAGGGCGACCGCGGCCTCGGCGATCCGCTGCGGGGTCAGCGTGGTGCGCGGCGCGGGGGCCGGGCGGGCGAGGCGTTCCCAGAGCGAGACCTGGGGCTTGTCGTCGTCGGCGGGGGTGTCCCCGGCGGGGGCCTGCTGAGCGGGCACGGGGCGGGCTCCTTCCGTCTGGGTGGCCCCACCGTACCACTTCGGCGTGTACGGCGTATCTGGAGTGTACGGCGTATCCACAGTGGACGATGTACGCGACCGTGTGTACGTTGTATCTGTCGAATACGCCGTACACATCGGCGTGCCGTCCATCGCATCCCGGAGGGGGACCCCCATGTCCACGGAGCAGCACCTGAAGATCGCGGTCATCGTCGGCAGCACCCGCGACGGCCGCTTCGGCCCGGTCGTCGCCGACTGGCTGCTCGGCCACCTCGACGCCCGCGGCGACGCGGCCGTCGACCTGGTCGACCTGGTGGAGACCCCGCTGCCGACCGCCTTCCCGTCCTTCGGCGGCGAACTGCCCCCGGGCGACGCCGACCTGCTGGCCGCCGTGTCCCCCCGGCTGGAGGCCGCCGACGCCTTCGTGATCGTCACCCCCGAGTACAACCACAGCTTCCCGGCGCCGCTGAAGAACGCCATCGACTGGCACAACCGGCAGTGGCACGGCAAGCCGGTCGCCTTCGTCTCCTACGGCGGCCTCTCCGGCGGCCTCCGGGCCGTCGAGCAGCTGCGGGTGGTCCTGGCCGAGCTGAACGCGGCGACGATCCGCAACACGGTCAGCTTCCACGGCGCCGCCCAGTGCTTCGACGCCGACGGCAAGGCCCTCGACCCGGCCGCCGACGCCGCCGCCAAGACCATGCTCGACCAACTGGCCTGGTGGGCGCACGCGCTGCGCGACGCCCGGCAGACCCGCCCGTTCGCGGCCTGAGCCGGCCGGCGGCGGGGGGCGGACGACCATGACCACGGACACGGACGCAGGCGCGGGCAGGGACACGGACCCCGGATCGGGGCCCGGGCCGGAGCCGGCCGCCGAGGAGCAGACCAAGCCGCCGCTGCTCGGCGTGATCGGGCTGATGCTCGGCTTCTTCCTCTCGGCCCTCGACGGGCAGATCGTCGGCACCGCGCTGCCGACCATCGTCGGCGAGCTCGGCGGACTGGCACACCTCTCCTGGGTGGTCACCGCCTACCTGCTCACCTCCGCCGCCGCCACCCCGCTCTGGGGCCGGCTCGGCGACCTGTACGGCCGCAAGGGCGCCTACCAGTGGGCGGTGGTGGTGTTCCTGGCCGGCTCGGTCCTGTCCGGGCTGGCGCGGGGGATGGGTGAGCTGATCGCCTTCCGGGCCCTGCAGGGGGTCGGTGCGGGCGGACTGATGGTCGGCGCGCTCTCGGTGATCGG
The DNA here is from genome assembly GCF_042735125.1 of Kitasatospora sp. NPDC059599. Classification (NCBI taxonomy): domain Bacteria; kingdom Bacillati; phylum Actinomycetota; class Actinomycetes; order Kitasatosporales; family Streptomycetaceae; genus Kitasatospora; species Kitasatospora sp. NPDC059599. The sequence goes on from NZ_JBHWCL010000025.1 coordinate 21,264, forward strand.
GGTGCTCGTGCCGGCGTCCGACCGGGGGCGGACGCAGTCGGTGATCGGCGTGCTGATGCCGGTCGCCTTCGTGGGTGGGCCGCTGCTCGGCGGATTCCTCACCGACCGGCTCAGCTGGCGCTGGGCGTTCTACGTCAACCTGCCGGTCGGGCTGTTCGCGCTGCTCGCGGTGGGCGTCGGGGTGCGGCTGCGGACCGACCGCGTGCGGGCACCCTTCGACCTGGCCGGGGTCGTCCTGCTGACCACCGGCATCCTCGCGCTCACCCTGGTCGGCAGCTGGGGCGGCACCACGTACGCCTGGACGTCCCCCTGGATCCTCGGGACGGCCGTGGTGGCGGTGGTGGCGCTCGGCTGGTTCGCCCGGGTCGAGCGGCGCGCCCCCGGGCCGTTGGTCCCGCCCGCGCTGTTCCGCAGCCGCAACTTCACGGTGGCCCAGGTCCTCGGCCTCCTCACCGGCGCGGTGATGCTCGCCCTGATCGGCTGCCTGCCGCAGTACCTGCAGCTCGTCCAGGGCGCCTCACCCACCACCGGCGGCCTGCTCCTGCTGCCGCTGATGCTCGGCATGATGGGCGCCCAACTGGTGACCGGGCGGGTGATGGCCCGGCCGGGCGGCGAGCGGCGTTACCCGCTGCTGGGCGGGGCGCTGGTGCTCGCCGGGTCGGCGCTGCTGCTGCTCCTCGGCACCGACACCCCGGTCGCGCTCGCCTCCGGCCTGACCGCCGTCGCCGGGACCGGCCTCGGCCTGCTGATGCAGAGCACCCTGCTGACCTCGATGGGCGCCGTGCCCCGTCGGGACATGGGCGCCGCGATGGGCGTGGTCACCCTGCTCCGCAGCATCGGCGGCTCCCTCGGCATGGCCGGCCTCGGCGCGGTCTACACGGCCCGCCTGACCGGCTCGCTCACCCGGCACCTCGGCTCGGCCGACGCCGCCGCCCTCACCGGTGGCGGCCACCTCACCCCGGCCGCACTGGCGGGCCTGCCCGCCGCCACCCGCGACGCCGTCGGCACGGCCGTGACGGCGGGCCTGCACGGCGCGGTGGCGGGCGGTGCGGCCCTGGCGGCGGTGGCGACCGCGGTGGCCTGCCTGGCCCGCCCGCAGCCGGCGGCGGCGGACGCCGACCCGGCCGGCGGCGGGGCCGGGGCCCGGGTGGGGGCGGCGTAGCCCCCTCGGGTGGCCCGGGTCAGCCGGTGCCCGCGGGGCACCGGGCGGTGAAGCAGAAGCCGGTGAGCTCGGCCTCCCGGAGGCCCTGGAGCAGGGCGGGCCAGTCGTCCTCGGGCCCGGCCACGATGATCGAGTAGGCGACGCCGTCCGGGCCGACGAGGATGTGGTCGACGGCTCGCCGGCGGGTGCCGGTCTCGGCGTTGTCGTAGGCGTACTCCAGCTCGGCGGTGCCGCCGGCGGTCTGCTCCAGCCGGATGCGGCTGTAGCCCGGCAGCTTCCTCTTGACCAGGTCCGCGTCGGTGGCGACGGCCATCTCGTACGGGGGCTCGGCCTGCATCGAGTACACCTGGACCAGGCTGTGCTGGTCCGGGGTCCGGTAGAACGTGGAGTTGTTCTCCTCATCCCGCTGCCAGCCGTCCGGGACGAGGAGGGTGAATCCGTTGGGGTCCTGGACCCGGTTGAGGTGCGGCCCGGTGGGGGTCGGCGCGGGCGCCGGGGTGGTGGGCGCGGGGGAGGGGGACTCCGTGGCCGCGGGGGAAGGGGCGGCCGAGGCGGACCCGGAGCCGGGGGCGGTGGTCGCCGGGGTGACCGGCGGGGTCGCCGCGGTGGCCGGCCCGCCCCCGTCCTCGTGCCGGGTCAGGAGGTACCCGCCGCCGCCCGCGAGTGCGCCGAGGAGCACCCCGGCGAGGGCGGCCACCAGCACCCGCCGGCGCCGTCGGGCCCCGGGCGTCGGCGGACGCTCGGGCCGGGGGCCGCGCGGTGCCGTGATCAGCGGGGGTTCTCCCGGAGGCGGAGGCGGAAGCGGAGCCGAGGGCGGGAACGACGGAGGCGGGAACGACGGCGGTGGGGGCGTCGTCGGCGACGGGGGAGTCGGCGGAGCCTCCCGGCCCGCCGGCGGCCGGGTGACCCACTGCTGCCGGTTCTTGTCCCAGTACGTGCCCGCCATTCCCGCTCCCCCGTCGACCCTCGTGCCCGATGCCCGATGCCCGCCTGCCACCCGGTGCCTGCGGCCCGGGTGCTTGTCGCCCGCTGTTTTGCCGCCCGCTGCTCGTCGACCGGCGACTCCGCTCAGGGCAGGAACTGCTCGATCGCCTGCACGACCGCCAGCGCGGAGGCGAGCCCGGACACCGCCGTGCCCGAGCTCCGGAGGAGGTCGCGGAGCCGTTCCAGCCGGGTGCGCGGGGCGGTGCCGGTCTGTTCGAGCGCGGTGCCGACGGCGTCCAGCTCCTGTTCCACCTCGGCCACGCCGTTGCCCTCGACCCGGGTGAACATCGGCAGGTGTCCGCGCAACTCGCGGACGGCGGCGAGCAGTTCACGGCCGGACGCGTCGAGGCGGACCGAGGCGTCGACGGCCGTCGCGTCCTCGCCGGTGGCGACCGCCCCACCGGTCATCGCGCCGATCGACACGCCGCCGGGCGCCGGGGCGGGCACCGTCACGCCGCTCACGTCGGGCAGCGGGCCGGGCGCCCCGGCCCGCTGCGACCGGTCCTCCGCGCGGGCGCCGGGGCCCGAGGCGACGGCCCCGCCGGTCATCGCGCCGATCGACACCCCGCCGGGCGCCGGTGCCGGGGGAGTGCTCTCCTCGTCGTGCCGCACGTGCTGCTCCTCGCTCGTGTCGATCCCGAACTCCCCCCGCCGTGGTGGCGAACGGAGGTACTAGGTCCGGACAGGACCTAGGAGGGCTTGCCGCCGGGCGGCGGGGCCTCCGGGGCGCCGGACCGGGCCGTGCCCCCGTTGGTGGCGACGGCGCCGCCGCTCATCGAGCCGATGTGGATCCCGCCCTCCATCACCTGGATCACGTTCTGCTCGAAGCGGTCGGTCTCGTACCCGGCCTGCTCCAAGGCGACCCGCAGACCCCCGATGATCCGCTCCTCGATCGACTTCACGTACCGCCTGACGTCCAGCTCCTGGAAGATCGAGACGGCCGGTGAGGTGGCGGCCTCACGCAGCGAGACCACCGGGCGGGCGGCCACGGCCGCCGGTTCGTCGTCGGCGGCCGACCCGCCCGTCGCCCGCCCGCCGCCCGGCCGCAGCAGCGCGCGGAGGGCGGCCGGCCCGGCGGTGAACGCGGACATCGCCGAACCGCGGCGGCCCGCCCGGGTGCCCTGCTGGGCCACCGCGTCCGCCAGCAGTTCGTAGTCGCGCCGGATCGGTCCGAGCACGTGCGGGACGACCTCGACCATCAGCAGGTTCCCCTGGGTGTGCACCCGCAACTGCAGGGTCGTCACCACCTGTTCGTCCCAGGCGCCGACCCGGACGCGCAGGAAGTGCCGACGGCGTTCGCCGCCCTCGTCCACCGCCTCGGCGATGTGCCTGTCGATCTCCGCCTCCGCGCGCGACACCTCGCGGCGCGCCGGACCGTACGGGAGGTAGACGACGTGTGTGATCTCCAGGTCCTTCAGCCGGTCCAGGCTGGACTCGGCGGCGGCCTGCCGCAGCTCGGCCAGGCGCGGGGTGACCAGTTCGAGGACGGTCCGGGCGGTGAGGCCGCCCCCGGGGGCCACCGGGCCGGTCCCGCGGCGCTTCAGCTCCAGGGTGAACGACCAGACCTTGAAGGGGAATCCGGCGCCGAGGAAGGGGTCGGCCGGGTCGTAGACGATGAGCGGCGAGTGCTGTTCGGCGGCGATCGCCCGCCACAGCTCCCGGTAGCGCGGCCGGTCGGGCAGGCGGCGCGGATGCTGCGGGAACGCGGTGCGGGTCAGCTCGCTCCGGATGACCTGGGCGATCCTCAGCCGGTGCAGGCCCACCGTGGCCGCGAGTGCCAGCGGGAACAGCGTGCCCTCCCAGACCCCTTCCTTCAGCGTGAGCAGGGCCAGCGTCCAGTAGAGGACCTGGGCGATCACGGCGAGGGCGGAGAGGAACCCGCCGGCCGTGCGCCGGACGTCGGACGGCCGGGTGCCGGCGGACGAGGCGGGGGCGTACAGCGCGTGCTGCCGGACGTCCGCGGGCTTGGCGTACCAGGACAGCAGGCAGACCACGGCGTAGAGGACGGGGAAGGTGGCCGTGAACGGCGGCATGTACTGGGAGATCGCGGCGAACACGGTGTCGGCCGTCGACTCACTGCCGTACGGACCCCCGTCGTACCCGTGGGTCAGCCCGTTCGCGTACTCCCTCCAGTAGCTGCCGTCCGGCGGGTTCCGGATCAGCGGCCAGTAGACGGTGCAGAAGAAGCCGAGCCAGACCGTGGCGAGCGCCGCGCCGGTGCGGACCTCCAGGGCCCGGGCCCGGAGGGCGTGCGCGAGGACGGTGACCAGGTCGAAGCCGAGCGACGGCGGGACGGAGCGTTCATCGTGCTCGACCAGTTCGCCGATGACGCGCCGGCGGTAGTCCGGGTCGAGGTAGACGCCGGCGCAGAGCAGCCGGGTGGCCTCGGACGTCGCGTACGGTGACGTCGGTGGTGGTGGTGGTGGTCCGTCGGGCGGTGGGAACGGTGCGGGCGGCTCGTCGGGCCGCACCGGCCCGGGCTGGAAGGTCATCCGCCTCCCCCTCTGGCGTGAACCGACTGGCCGTGATTATGGACCTCCTGACGGACCGTCGGCCAGTAAAAAAGCGCACGGGAATCGCGAAGGCCCCCGGGCGGAGGGGATCTCCGCCCGGGGGCCGGGGCGCGCCGGACCGGTGCACGGTCCGTGACCGGTGCACGGTCGGTGACCGGTGTACGGTCCGTGACCGGTCAGTTCGGGGTCAGCACTCGATGACGTTCACGGCGAGGCCGCCGCGCGAGGTCTCCTTGTACTTGATCTTCATGTCGGCGCCGGTCTCCTTCATCGTCTTGATCGCCTTGTCCAGCGAGACGTGGTGCCGGCCGTCGCCGCGCAGCGCCATCCGGGCCGCGGTGACGGCCTTGACCGACGCCATGCCGTTGCGCTCGATGCAGGGGATCTGGACCAGGCCGCCGACCGGGTCGCAGGTGAGGCCGAGGTTGTGCTCGATGCCGATCTCGGCGGCGTTCTCGACCTGCTCGGGGGTGCCGCCGAGGACCTCGGCGAGGCCGCCCGCGGCCATCGAGCAGGCGGAGCCGACCTCGCCCTGGCAGCCGACCTCGGCGCCGGAGATGGAGGCGTTCTCCTTGAACAGCATGCCGATGGCGCCGGCCGCGAGCAGGAAGCGGACGATGCCGTCGTCGTCGGCGCCCGGGATGAAGTTCAGGTAGTAGTGCAGTACGGCCGGGATGATGCCCGCCGCGCCGTTGGTCGGCGCGGTGACCACCCGGCGGCCGGAGGCGTTCTCCTCGTTGACCGCCATCGCGTAGAGGGTCACCCACTCCATCGCGTTGGCCGGGCCGATGCCCTCGGCGCGCAGCGTCCGGGCCGCCGCGGCGGCCCGGCGGCGGACCTTGAGACCGCCCGGCAGGATGCCCTCGCGGGTCATGCCGGCCCGCACGCACTCCTGCATCACGGACCAGATCTCCAGCAGTCCGGTGCGGATCTCCTCCTCGCTGCGCCAGGCCTTCTCGTTCTCCAGCATCAGGCCGGAGATGGACAGGCCGGTCTCCCGGCTGAGCCGGAGCAGTTCGTCACCGGTGCGGAAGGGGTACTTCAGCGCGGTGTCGTCGGGCTTGACCCGGTCGGCGCCGATCGCGTCCTCGTCGACGACGAAGCCGCCGCCGACCGAGTAGTAGGTCTTCTCCAGCAGCGTGGAGCCGTCCGCCGCGAACGCCCAGAGGGTCATGCCGTTGGCGTGGTACGGCAGCGAGCGGCGGCGGTGCAGGACCAGCTGGTTGGCCGGGTCGAAGTCGATGGAGTGCTCGCCGAGCAGGTTGATCTTCTTCTCGGCGGTGATCCGCTCGACGTCCTTGTCGGCCTGGTCGACGTCGACGGTGCGGGGGGAGTGGTTCTCCAGGCCCAGCAGGACGGCCTTGGGCGTGCCGTGGCCGTGACCGGTGGCGCCCAGGGAGCCGTACAGCTCGGCGCGCACGCCGGTCACCTGGGTCAGCAGGCCTTCGGTCCGCAGTCGGCGGGCGAACATCCGGGCGGCGCGCATCGGGCCCACGGTGTGGGAGCTCGACGGGCCGATGCCGATGGAGAAGAGGTCGAAGACGCTGATGGCCACGGGGGACGTCCTTGTCTGGTCTCGTGGAAGGACTTGCTGGCATGGGGGCACAGGACGGGGCACCCCGCACTGTCCAGTGTGCGGGGTGCCCCGGGGTGCCACGTACGCGGGAGGGGTGAGCCCGGTCACCTACCGGCCGGTCACCTGCCGGCCGGTGGGCCTGCCGGCGGGTCGCCCCGCCCGCCGGTACCTACTCCTGGTTGGCCAGGGTCGGGTACAGCGGGTACTTCTCGGCCAGCGCGGTGACGCGGGCCTTCAGGGCGTCGGCGACGGTCTCGTCGAAGGCGGGCTTGAGCGCCTCGGCGATGATGTCGGCGACCTCGCGGAAGTCCTCGGCCTGGAAGCCGCGGGTGGCCAGGGCCGGGGTGCCGATGCGCAGGCCCGAGGTGACCATCGGCGGGCGCGGGTCGTTCGGGATGGCGTTGCGGTTGACGGTGATGCCGACCTCGTGCAGGCGGTCCTCGGCCTGCTGGCCGTCGAGCTGGCTGTTGCGCAGGTCGACCAGGACCAGGTGGACGTCGGTGCCACCGGACAGGACGGACGCGCCGGCCTCGGCGACGTCGGCCTGCAGCAGGCGCTCGGCCAGGATCCGGGCGCCGTCCAGGGTGCGCTGCTGGCGCTCCTTGAACTCCTCGGAGGCCGCGACCTTGAAGGCGACCGCCTTGCCGGCGATCACGTGCTCCAGCGGGCCGCCCTGCTGGCCGGGGAAGACCGCGGAGTTGATCTTCTTGGCGTACTCGGCCTTGGACAGGATGACGCCGCCGCGCGGGCCGCCCAGGGTCTTGTGGGTGGTGGTGGTGACCACGTCCGCGTAGGGCACCGGGTTCGGGTGCAGCCCGGCGGCCACCAGGCCGGCGAAGTGCGCCATGTCCACCATGAGCAGCGCGCCGACCTCGTCGGCGACCCGGCGGAACGCGGCGAAGTCCAGCTGGCGCGGGTAGGCGGACCAGCCCGCGATGATCAGCTTCGGCTGGTGCTCCTTGGCGAGGCGCTCGACCTCGGCCATGTCGACCTGGCCGGTCTTCTCGTCGACGTGGTACGCGGCCACGTTGTAGAGCTTGCCGGAGAAGTTGATCTTCATGCCGTGGGTCAGGTGACCACCGTGGGCCAGGCTCAGGCCCAGGATGGTGTCGCCCGGCTGGATCAGCGCGAACATCGCGGCGGCGTTGGCCTGCGCACCGGAGTGCGGCTGGACGTTGGCGTGCTCGGCGCCGAACAGGGCCTTGATGCGGTCGATCGCGATCTGCTCGACCACGTCGACGTGCTCGCAGCCGCCGTAGTAGCGACGGCCGGGGTAGCCCTCGGCGTACTTGTTGGTGAGCACCGAGCCCTGGGCCTCCATGACCGCCACCGGGGCGAAGTTCTCGGAGGCGATCATCTCCAGGGTGGTCTGCTGGCGGTGCAGCTCGGCGTCGACCGCGGCGGCGATCTCCGGGTCGAGGGCGTGCAGGGACTGGTTGAGAACCGTCATGGTGTGTTCTTCCCGGTGGAGGAGGAAAGGGGGCCCCGGTGGGGGCGGGCCGACGCGTGGGCGGCCCGCCCGGTCACGAACGGGTCAGGCCTTGATGAAGGCGTTGTACTCGTCCGCGGTGAGCAGCTTGCCGGTGGACGCGACGCGCACCTTGAACAGCCAGCCGCCCTCGAACGGGGCGCTGTTGACCAGACCGTTGTCGTCCAGGACGTCCTGGTTGACCTCGGTGACCTCACCGGTCACCGGCGAGTACAGGTCGCTGACCGACTTGGTGGACTCCAGCTCGCCGCAGGTCTCGCCGGCGGTCACCTCGTCGCCGACCTCGGGCAGCTGCACGTAGACGATGTCACCGAGAGCGTCGGCGGCGTGCTGCGTGATGCCGATGGTGGAGACGCCGTCCTCGGCGTCGGTCAGCCACTCGTGCTCTTCGGTGTACTTCAGGTGCGAGGGGTTGCTCATGGCGTCATTCTCCAGGATGGGAAGCGGGTACGACGAAGCGGGCCGCCGCGCGGAAAGCTTCGACGTGCGGGTACGGGGAAAGGGGACGGTCGGCGGGGTCGCTCAGCGGGCGCGCTTGTAGAACGGCAGCGCCACGACCCGGACCGGCTCGTGCTTGCCGCGCACGTCCACCGCGACGGTGGTGCCGGGGGCGGCGTGGGCCGCGTCGACGTAGGCCATCGCGATCGGCTGCCCCAGCGTCGGGGACGGCGCACCGGAGGTGATCCGGCCGATCGGGGTACCGTCGGCGGAGACCACGGTGTACTCGGCGCGCGGGACGCGCTTGCCGTCGGAGACCAGGCCGACCAGCACCTTCGGCGGGTTGGTCTCGGCCGCGGCGGCGGCCTGCTCCAGCGCCTTGCGGCCGATGAAGGCGCCCTCGTTGGTGGTCTTGTCGAAGCGGACGACCCGGCCCAGGCCCGCGTCGAACGGGGTGAGGTCGGTGGACAGCTCGTGCCCGTACAGCGGCATGCCCGCCTCCAGGCGCAGCGTGTCGCGGCAGGACAGACCGCACGGGACCAGGCCGCGGCCCTCGCCGGCGGTGGTCAGCGCCTGCCAGATCTCCTCGGCGTCGACCGGGTGGCAGAAGACCTCGAAGCCGTCCTCGCCGGTGTAGCCGGTGCGGGCCAGCAGCACGTCGCGGCCGGCCACCCGGGCCGGGAGGATCGCGTAGTACTTGAGGCCGGGCAGGTCGGCGTCGGTGGTGTCGGCCAGGATCGCGGTGGCCTCCGGGCCCTGGACGGCGATCAGCGCGTAGGTGTCGCGGTCGTCGGTGACGACGGCGTCGAAGCCCTTGGCGCGGGCGATCAGCTCGTCGAGGACCAGCTGGGCGTTGGAGGCGTTGGCGACGACCAGGAAGGCGTCCTCGCGCAGGCGGTAGACGATCAGGTCGTCCAGGATGCCGCCGTCCTCGGCGCAGATCATGGTGTAGCGGGCGCGCAGCACGCCCAGCGCGGAGACGAAGCCGACCAGCGCGTGGTCCAGCATCTCGCCGGCCTGGGGGCCGGTGACGGTGATCTCGCCCATGTGGGAGAGGTCGAACAGACCGGCCTTGGTGCGGACGGCGAGGTGCTCCTCGCGCTCGCTGCCGTAGCGCAGCGGCATGTCCCAGCCGGCGAAGTCGGTCATGGTCGCGCCGAGGGCGCGGTGCAGCGCGTCGAGCGCGGTCAGGCGGAGGGACGACATGGCCAGGAACTCCTCGGTCGGGGCACTCAGGGGTGCACGCGCCGGACCGGACCCGCTCGGGGACCGACCCTGCGCGCGGGCATGCGGCGGCGTGGGTCTCCCCATCTGTCGTCGAACCTGAGAGCTTCACCGCACGCCGGCCCGCAGCTGATTCCAGCTTGGGGGACAGCATGGCGGCTTGCACCGTGGGTGGGCGTACGACAGGGCCGTGCGCCGCTTTCCAGATGTGCCTAACCCGTGCGGTAGGGGGGCCTGAGAGATTCCGGGGAGGACTTGCTCCTTCGGCGCCGGCCGTACCGCTGCTGCGGCACTCCGGGCTCTCCCGCGCGGGTTCGAGCGGCCGGTATGGAGTTGTGGGGCCCGCGGCGCATGCCGTCGGACGCGCACATCATGGCACGTCCCGGGCGAGGAAGGGAGGGGGGACCCGGTCACACGGCGGCCGCGCGCCCGGGCGGACCGCACCCGCCCGAACACGTGCCCCCGTCCCCCCTGCCCCGGGCCCTAGACTGCTCCGCGTCGGCGCAGCAGAGGGCGGCCGACCGGCAGAGGGCGGAGTCGGCGGCGCATGGGGTACCCGGTGGAGCAGCAGCAGGGGTGGGGCGGTCCTGAGGGCGCGCCGGCGGGCGGTACGTGGCCGGCCAACGAGCTGGAGCAGGTACTGACCGCGGCCCTGGGTGACCCGGGCGCGACGCCGCGGGTGATCGAGGTGCTGGCCCGCAGCCAGGTGTGGGTGCCGCTGCCCGCGGGAGCGGACCCGCAGGGGCAGTCGCTGGACCTGCCGACCGTCGAGCTGGCCGGTGAACCGTACGTGCCGGTGTTCTCCTCGCAGGAGGTGTTCCTGCAGCAGGCACCGGGGATGGCCTTCGCGATCGCGCCGGTCTGGGAGTTCGCCCGCGGACTGCCGCTGGGCGTGGGGATCGCGGTGAACCCGGAGGCGGCGGTGGGCATCCCGGTGCCGCCGGAGGGCGTGGCCGAGCTGCGGCGCGGTCCGCGCGAGGACCGCTGGGAGGGCGCCGAGGATCCGGCGCCGACCGGCGGCCGGGTCGCGCTGCGCGAGCCGGTGCCGGGCGAGGACCCGGAGCACTTCCTGGCCGCCTGCCGGGCCGAACTGTCGGCCCTCCCCGGAGTGTTGACCGCCCGCAGGGCGCTGGCCAGCATCGAGGGCGAGCCCACCGTGATGTTCGTGGGCGTCCAGTTGGATCCGGCGGCCCCGGCCGACCCGGCCGCGGTGAACGACGCGCTCGGCCGAGCGCTGGGAACCGCGCCGCTGCCGGGCGGCGTCCACCTCGTACTGCTCGACCTCGCCGACGACCCGGTGGTCGAGTGGCTGCTCACCCGGGTACTGCCTTTCTACACGCGGGTGTGAGCGGCTTCGTATCACAGGCACGTCGCCGTGGCGGTGGCCGGTGCCGCGCCATAGGGTGCGTGCAGACGGCCGACGGGCCGGCGGGTTCGAGGAAAGAGGCGCGGCGAGGTGGGCGCATGAGTGCGGGAACGGGAGCGGGCGGGGTGCCGGGGCCCTGGAGCCACCAGGCACCGGCCGGGCGCCCGGGAGCGGATCCCGGCGTGTTGGAGCACGCCCTGCGCGAGGTCGCGCCGGAGCGCTACGACGCGTACGAGCGACTGCTGCACGCGCTGGCGGACGGCCGGGTCTGGATGCTGCTCTGGCACGGCACGCCGGGCAGCCCGGACGCGCAGTACGGGAACATGGAGATCAGCGGCCACGGTTACGCGCCGGCCGTCACCTCGCCCGAGCAACTGGCCGCCTCCGGCTGGGCGCGGGCCCACGAGGTCATCTCCGGCCCGGAGATCGCCGCCTCGCTGTACCGCACCCGCTGGGGCCTGTGGCTGAACCCGCACGCGCCCGGCGGCGGCGTCGGCGTGCCCTGGGCCGATCTGCGGCGGATCGCCGCGGGCCTGGACCGGCTGCCCGCCGGGCCGCTGAAACTGAGCGAGCCGCAGCTGAACGCCCCGCAGTTCTTCGCGTTGCTGGAGCGGCAGGCCGCCGAGGTGCGCGCGGTCCGGGCGCTGCGCCGGGCCTGGGTGCAGCCGGCGGTGGGGGAGCCCTACCTGGCGATCGGCCTGGACCTGTACGAGAGTTCGCCGCCCGCGGTGGAGGCGGTGCGTGCGCTGATGCAGCGGGCGATCGCGGTGGCCCCGGAGGGGCTCGCGGTGTCCACGGTGGCGATGTCGGACGAGTACGACCCGGTGGCGCTGTGGATGCGCGCCAACGCGCGACCGTTCTTCGACCGGGAGGCCGGCCGCCCGGCGACCGGTCCGTACCCGCCGCCCGCGTACCCGGGGCCGTCGATGCCCGGGCAGCCGACGCCCGGGTGGGCGTACGGCACGCAGCCGCCCGCGCAGGGCTGGCAGCAGCAGCCCCAGCAGCAACAGCCCCAGCGGCCGTGGCCCGGTTACCCCGGGCGCTGATTGCCACCACCGTTTCTCGCCGTAATCTCCACCGCGAAGCCGACTTGATTGTCCGTCAAGTCGGCTTCGATGCTTTCCGGACGAATTTCCGGATTGGGCGTCCGGTCATCTTGACATGCCTGTTACAGCCATGTGAAGAGGGTTATGCCGGAGATCGTGGAGGTGCATGCCTGCAGATCACAGTTGGGCATCTGTCGGTTGTCAGGTCTGGCGTAAGCCAGTTCGCATGGCAGAGAGTTCTGCGCAACGCACCGCGCGTACTGGAACCCCACAAAGGTGATCGCGCACGCCGACCCGCTTGTCCACGCGAAGCCCATCCCGCGTGTGGCAGTGCCCGTGCACGACGCACTGCCGCGAACACCCGCTCCTCCTAGCACCTTTCGCACGTCCGCAGCCGCACCGCCGAAGCCGGCGACCGGCACCCGTGGGCCGGCCACCGTCGGCGAGGGGACCAACTGACCATGACCGCATCCGTGACCACCGCCGGGAACGAGCCGGAGGCAGCAGCCGCCGAAAGCCCGGCCAAGAAGATCGAGGGCCGCTCCCTCGGCCAGATCGCCTGGACCCGCTTCAAGCGGGACAAGGCCGCCGTCATCGGCGGCGCCGTGGTGATCCTGCTGATCCTGCTCGCCGTGCTGGCCAAGCCGATCGAGTCGATGTTCGGGCTCGACCCGGACGCCCTCCACCAGGACCTGCTGGACGCCGACCTCGGCGGCCTGCCGTTCGGTGACTGGGGAGGCATGAGCTGGGACCACCCGCTCGGGGTCGACCCGCTGCAGGGCCGTGACCTGCTCACCCGCGTGATCGAGGGCTCCTGGGTCTCCCTGCTGGTCGCGTTCGGCGCGACCGTGCTGTCCAACACCATCGGCACCGTGCTCGGCATCATGGCCGGCTACTACGGCGGCTGGGTGGACACGTTGATCAGCCGCGTCATGGACGTCTTCCTCGCCTTCCCGCTGCTGCTGTTCGCGATCGCGATCTCGACCTCGCTGCAGGGCGGTGCGTTCGGCCTGCACGGCCTCCCGCTGCACATCCTGGTGCTGATCTTCGTGATCGGCTTCTTCAACTGGCCCTACATGGGCCGGATCGTGCGCGGACAGACCCTCTCGCTGCGCGAGCGCGAGTTCGTCCACGCAGCTCGCTCCCTCGGCGCCCGCGGACCGTTCATCCTGTTCAAGGAACTGCTGCCCAACCTGGTCGGTCCGATCCTGGTCTACTCGACCCTGCTGATCCCGACCAACATCCTCTTCGAGGCCGGGCTGAGCTTCCTCGGCGTGGGCATCCAGCCCCCGCAAGCCTCCTGGGGCGGAATGCTCCAGGACGCGATCCGGTACTACCAGGTGGACCCCCAGTACATGGTGGTCCCCGGTCTGGCGATCTTCATCACCGTGCTCGCCTTCAACCTGCTCGGCGACGGGCTGCGCGACGCCCTCGATCCCAAGAGCAACTGACTCCGCGTCAGGACCCTCCACCGTCTCCACATCCTCAAGGGGTTGATCTTTCCCATGCGTAGGTCCCGTACCGTCGCCCTGACCGCGGCGGCCGCCGCCGCGGTCCTGGTCGTGACCGGTTGTTCCAGCTCGTCGAAGAGCGGCGACGCCTCCTCCTCGTCCACTTCGGGCGGCGGCGGCGCCAACGCGGCCACCAAGAACATCGTGAACGCCTCGGACAAGAAGGGCGGGACGGTCACCTTCGAGATGAAGGGCACCCCGGACTCGCTCGACCCGGGCAACACGTACTACGCGTACATCTACAACTTCTCGCGGCTGTACGCCCGTCCGCTCACCACGTTCAACCCGGCCGCCGGCGAGGAGGGCAACAAGCTCGTCCCGGACCTCGCCGAGTCGATGGGCCAGCCCAGCGCGGACGGCCTGACCTGGACGTACAAGATCCGCAAGGGCCTGAAGTACGACGACGGCACCCCGATCACCTCGAAGGACGTCAAGTACGCCGTCGAGCGCTCCAACTTCGCGCCGGACGTGAACTCCAACGGCCCGACGTACTTCCACGACCTGCTGGTCGACAACGACACGCCGTACGCCGGTCCGTACAAGGACAAGGCCGGCGGTCTGAACTCGATCGAGACGCCGGACGACACCACGATCGTCTTCCACCTGAAGCACCCGTTCGCGGACTTCGACTACCTGGTCAGCGCCCCGCAGACCGCGCCGGTCCCGCAGGCCAAGGACACCGGTGCCGACTACGTGAAGCACATCGTGTCCTCGGGCTCCTTCAAGTTCGAGTCCTACGAGGACGGCAAGCAGGCCGTCCTGGTGCCGAACACCAACTGGGACGCGAGCACCGACCCGATCCGGAAGCAGCTTCCGGAGAAGATCCTGCTCAAGATGAACATCGACCAGGCCACCATCGACAAGGACCTGCTGGCCGGCAACGCCCAGGTCGACCTGGTGGGCGGCGGCGTCGACCCGCAGACCCAGGCGCAGATCCTGCAGAACCCGAAGCTCAAGGCCAGCACCGACAACGCCTACGGCGGCCGTCTGGTCTACCTGGCGATCAACTCCAAGGTCGCGCCGTTCGACAACGTCGACTGCCGCAAGGCCGTCCAGTTCGCGATCGACAAGGTCTCGGTGCAGACCGCCGAGGGCGGCCCGATCCGCGGCCAGATCGCCAACACGGTGCTCCCGCCGGACATCCCGGGCCACCAGGACTTCAACCAGTACGAGACCAAGGACAACAAGGGTGACGAGGCCAAGGCCAAGGACGCCCTGAAGGCCTGCGGCAAGGACAGCATCAACACCGTCATCTCGGCCCGCACCGAGCGCGCCACCGAGGTCGCCGCGGCCACCTCGATCCAGGCCGCGCTGAAGAAGGTCGGCATCAACGCCGAGATCCAGCAGTACCCGCAGGGCAAGTACCTGACCGACAGCGCCGGTGCCCCGCAGTTCACCCAGGACCACAACATCGGCCTGATGATGATGCAGTGGGGCGCCGACTGGCCGACCGGCTACGGCTTCCTGCAGCAGATCGTCGACGGCCGTGCGATCAAGCCCTCCGGCAACAGCAACCTGTCCCAGCTGGACGACCCGGCCGTCAACAAGATGATCGACGACGCCGCCGTCAACCCGGACAAGGCGGCCCGCGAGAAGATCTACGGCGACATCGACAAGAAGGTCATGGACCAGGCGGTCATCGTCCCGCTGACCTACTTCAAGGTCTTCCTGTACCGCCCGGACAACGCCACCAACATCGCCTCCACCCCGGCGTTCTCCGGTGAGTACGACTACCTGAACATCGGCACCACCAAGTAAGAGCCTGGCTCCGCATCCCTGAAGGCAGGTGAAGGCAGCGGCGCCCGCCGCAGTCCGGAAGATCCCGGACGGCGGCGGGCCGCCGGAGCCGCCCAACTGTGTTTGCCTACATCATCCGCAGGATCTTCGCGGCGGTGATTCTGCTGCTGGTCGTCAGCGCGGTCACCTTCGCGATCTTCTTCCTGCTCCCCCGCGTCGCCGGCGAGACGGCCGACCAACTGGCCGCCCAGTACATCGGGAAGAACCCCTCACCCGACGCGATCGCGGCGGTCAAGCAGAACCTCGGTCTCGACCAGCCGCTGTACACCCAGTACTGGAACTTCCTCAAGGGGCTGGTCAGCGGCGCCGAGTACCAGTTCGGGCCGGAACCGGCCACCTGTCACGTGCCCTGCTTCGGCTACTCCTTCAAGAACCACCTGGAGGTCTGGCCCGAGCTGTCCAAGCGGATCCCGGTCACCATCTCGCTGGCCGCCGGTGCGGCCGTGCTCTGGCTGGTCTCCGGCGTCGCCACCGGCGTCGTCTCCGCCCTGAAGCCGCGGTCGATCTTCGACCGCCTCTCCATGGGCGTCGCCCTCGCCGGCGTCTCGCTCCCGGTCTTCTTCACCGGCGCGCTGCTGCTCACGCTCTTCAGCTACGAGTGGCCGATCCTGGACAACCTGCAGTACGTCGACTTCGCGGACAACCCGCTGATGTGGGCCCGCAACCTGATCCTCCCCTGGATCTCGCTGGCCTTCCTCTACTCCGCGCTCTACGCCCGGCTCACCCGCGCCGGAATGCTGGAGACGATGAGCGAGGACTACATCCGCACCGCGCGGGCCAAGGGCCTCGCCGAGGGCAAGGTCGTCACCCGGCACGGGTTGCGCGCCGCGCTCACCCCGATCGTCACGATCTTCGGCATGGACCTCGGGCTGCTGCTCGGCGGCGCGCTGATCACCGAGCAGGTCTTCTCGCTCCAGGGCGTCGGCCAGTTCGCCGTCCAGGCGATCTCCGACAACGACCTGCCCAAGATCCTCGGCGTCACCCTGCTCGCCGCCTTCTTCATCGTCGCCTGCAACCTCGTGGTCGACCTCCTGTACGCCCTCGTCGACCCCCGCGTGAGGCTCTCGTGACCGACCTCCAGAAGACCACGGCAGCCGATGCGCAGGCCCCCTCCGGGGACCCCTTCCTCTCCGTGCGCGACCTGCGGATCCACTTCGACACCGACGACGGCCTGGTCCGCTCGGTCGACGGGGTCAGCTTCGACCTGCACAAGGGGCGCACCCTCGGCATCGTCGGCGAGTCCGGCTCCGGGAAGTCCGTCACCTCGCTCGGCATCATGGGCCTGCACCGCTCCAAGCGGGCCCGGATCAGCGGCGAGATCCGGCTGAACGGCGAGGACCTGATCGCGGCCGGCCCGGACCGGGTGCGCCAACTGCGCGGCCGCGAGCTGGCGATGATCTTCCAGGACCCGCTGACCGCGATGCACCCCTACTACACGGTGGGGCAGCAGATCGTCGAGGCCTACCGGGTGCACCACCCCGAGGCGAGCAAGAAGCGGGCCCGGGCCCGCGCGATCGAGATGCTCGACCGCGTCGGCATCCCGCAGCCCGACCGCCGCGTGGACGACTACCCGCACCAGTTCTCCGGCGGCATGCGCCAGCGCGCGATGATCGCCATGGCCCTGGTCAACGACCCCTCGCTGCTGATCGCCGACGAGCCCACCACCGCCCTGGACGTCACCGTCCAGGCGCAGATCCTGGACCTCATCCGCGACCTCCAGGAGGAGTTCGGCTCCGCCGTCATCATCATCACCCACGACCTCGGAGTGGTCGCCGAACTGGCCGACGACATCCTGGTCATGTACGGCGGCAAGTGCATCGAGCGCGGCCCGGCCGACACCCTCTTCGACGCGCCCGAACACCCCTACACCTGGGGCCTGTTGGGCTCGATGCCGCGCCTCGACCGGGAGCTGCAGGACCGGCTCGTCCCGGTCAAGGGCACCCCGCCCAGCCTGATCAACGTGCCGAGCGGCTGCGCCTTCCACCCGCGCTGCCCGTACGCCGCCCTGACCGACGGGCGCTCCACGAGCGAGGTTCCGGTGCTGGCCGAGGCCACCCCCGGGCACCTCGCGGCCTGCCACCTGCCGGCCGACGAGCGGCACCGCATCTTCGCCGAAGAGATCGCGCCCCGGCTGTGAGCCCGGCCTCGTACCACCTTTCTGGAGAGAACCGATGACGGACACTCAGGCGGCGCCGATCCCGTCGCCGGCCCCCGCCCCCGACCGCGAGCCGCTGCTCCGGGTGACGGGCCTGACCCGGCACTTCCCGATCCGCAGCGGGCTGATGCGGCGCCAGACCGGCGCGGTCCGGGCCGTCGACGGCATCGACTTCAGCGTCAACGCGGGCGAGACGCTCGGCGTCGTCGGCGAGTCCGGCTGCGGCAAGTCGACCATGGGCCGACTGGTCACCCGGCTCGACGAACCGACCGGTGGGAAGATCGAGTTCGAGGGCACCGACATCACGCACCTGAGCGTCGGGGCGATGCGGCCGCTGCGCCGCGACATCCAGATGATCTTCCAGGACCCGTACTCCTCGCTGAACCCCCGGCACACCGTCGGCACCATCGTCGGAGCGCCGTTCAAGCTGCAGAACGCGGTACCGGCGGGCGGGCTCAAGAAGGCGGTCCAGGAACTGCTGGAGCTGTGCGGCCTCAGCCCCGAGCACTACAACCGCTACCCGCACGAGTTCTCCGGCGGCCAGCGCCAGCGCATCGGCATCGCCCGGGCGCTCGCACTGAAGCCGAAGATGATCGTCGCGGACGAACCGGTCTCGGCGCTGGACGTCTCGATCCAGGCACAGGTGGTCAACCTGCTGGACGACCTCCAGCAGGAGCTCGGCCTGACCTACCTGA
This sequence comes from Kitasatospora sp. NPDC059599, assembly GCF_042735125.1. Taxonomy (NCBI): domain Bacteria; kingdom Bacillati; phylum Actinomycetota; class Actinomycetes; order Kitasatosporales; family Streptomycetaceae; genus Kitasatospora; species Kitasatospora sp. NPDC059599. The sequence goes on from NZ_JBHWCL010000025.1 coordinate 39,220, forward strand.
TCATCGCGCACGACCTCTCGGTGGTCCGGCACGTCTCGGACCGGGTCGCGGTGATGTACCTCGGCAAGGTCGTGGAGATCGCCGACCGGGACTCGCTCTACCGCAGCCCGATGCACCCGTACACCAACGCGCTGATGTCCGCCGTGCCGGTCCCCGACCCGCGCCGACGCCAGCGCTCCGGCCGTGAGCGGATCCTGCTCACCGGCGACGTCCCCTCCCCGATCAACCCGCCCAGCGGCTGCCGCTTCCGCACCCGCTGCTGGAAGGCCCAGGACGTCTGCTCCACCCAGGAACCGCCGCTGGTGGCGCTGAAGTCCGGGCACCAGGTGGCCTGCCACTTCCCGGAGAACGCGCCCGAGGGGACGCCGGAGAAGACTGCCGTCTGAGGAGGCAAGCGGAGGGGAAGGTTCCGCGCAGGTCATAGTTGTGTGGTGACCTCGCAGATCTTCCCCTCCGACGTGCAGCAGTCGCTGGACCTCGTCGGCATCTTCGTCTTCGCCCTCTCCGGGGGCCTGCTCGCCGTCCGCAAGAACATGGACATCTTCGGGATCTGCGTCCTGGCCGAGGTCACGGCCCTCGGCGGCGGTGTGATGCGCGACCTGGTGATCGGGGCCACCCCGGTCGCCGCCTTCACCAACCTCGGCTACTTCCTGACCCCGCTCGTCGCCGCGCTGGTGGTGTTCTTCCTGCACCCCGAGGTCGAGCGGATCAACCGCGCCGTGCAGACCCTGGACGCCCTCGGGCTCGGCCTGTTCTGCGTCACCGGCACCGCCAAGGCGCACGACTACGGGCTGGGCGCCGTCGCGGCGATCGCGCTCGGCATGGTGACCGCGGCCGGCGGCGGCGTGATCCGCGACGTGCTGGCCGGCGAGATCCCCTCGCTGCTGCGCTGGGACCGGGAGATCTACGCCGTGCCCGCCCTGGTCGGATCCACGCTGGTCGCGCTGCTGATCGGCGTGGACCGGCTCACCGGAGTGACCGGCACGGCCGCCGCGCTCACCGCCTTCGGCCTGCGGATGCTCGCCCTGAAGTACGGCTGGCGCGCGCCACGGGCCTGGCACCGCAACGGTTCTCGCACCAGCGAGGAGTAGGCGAGCCGCCGTACGCGAGCGAGATCGCCTCGGCCGTGCAGAGCAGCTCCGGCACCATCCGGGCCAGTTCGGCCGGCGGCACCTGCCCGGCCGGGGCGCTCAGCGCGCACGCCGCGACCGTCCGGCCCCCGCTGCCCGCGACCGGAGCGGCCACGCACGTCACCGCCTCCCGGTGCTCCGCGGACTCCGCTGCCCAGCCCCGGCGGCGCACCGCCGCCAGTTCGGCCTCCTCGCACGGCCCGTCCGCGGGCAGCCCGGCGAGCAGCACCCGGCCGACCGCCGTGCCCGTCACCGGCGCCCGGCGCCCGATCCGGGACGGCTCGGCCGCCGCGGGACCGGCCACCTCGTCCAGGTACAGCACCTCGCCGTCGTGCAGCACGGCGAGCCGGACGGTGTAGCCGCAGCGGGCGTTGAGCGCGGCCAGGTACGGCGCGGCGACCTGCCGGACGTCGAAGTCCTCCAGGGCGCGGTGGGCCAGCGAGAGCACCCGGCCGCCGAGGCGGTAGCGCAGGTCGGGCTGGCGGCGGGCGAAGCCGTGCTCCTCCAGGGTGCGCAGCAGCCGCAACGCGGTGGACTTGTGCACCCCGAGGCTGCCGGCGGCCTGCTCCAGCGAGAGCGGCGCGTCACCGAGCGCACCGAGCAGGGTCAGCGCGCGGTCGACCGACTGCGACATGGCGCCCCCGTTGATCCGGCTGAGAAGTGGCGCCAGGCTAACCGCTGGGGGGCGTAGTGGTACAAACCGGCGACGGACGCGACTGTCCGGAATTGGTGCAGACCAGTGCGCGGGGCGGGCCCGACGCGGCCGGGCGGGAGGCGTGCGTACAAGCCCCGGGAAGGCCCTCGCACGGCCCTTGCAAGGCGTTCGGAAGGTGTCGGGAAGGTTTTCGGAAGTGCCGTCAGGCCCGGCCAGCGTCCGCGTCCGGGCGCGGCCCGGGCGGGCGGTCGGCGCCGGTCCGACCACGCGATGGCCGGATCGGTACGCAGGGTTGGAAGGCCGCGCGGCGCAGCCCTCTACAATCGGATGGTTATGCCATACCTGGACCATGCGGCGACCACGCCGATGCTGCCCGAGGCGATCGCCGCGATGACGGCGCACCTGGGGGTGGTCGGCAACGCCTCGTCCCTGCACGCGGCCGGCCGCCGGGCCCGCCGGGTGGTCGAGGAGTCCCGCGAGTCGCTGGCCGAATCACTGGGCGCCCGCCCGAGCGAGATCGTGCTCACCGGCGGCGGCACCGAGTCCGACAACCTCGCGGTCAAGGGCCTCTACTGGGCCCGCCGGGACGCCGACCCGGCCCGCACCCGGGTGCTGTGCAGCCCGGTCGAGCACCACGCGGTGCTCGACGCGGTGCACTGGCTCTCCGAACACGAGGGCGCCTCGGTCGAGTACCTGCCGGTGGACGAGCACGGCCGGGTGCACCCGGAGGCGCTGCGCGAGTCGATCGAGCGCGCCCCCGCGTCGGTCGCGCTGGTCACCGTCATGTGGGCCAACAACGAGGTCGGCACCATCCAGCCGGTGCGCGAACTCGCCGCCGTGGCCGCCGAGTACGGCATCCCGATGCACGCCGACGCGGTGCAGGCGCTCGGTCAGGTCCCGGTCTCCTTCGCCGAGTCCGGGCTCACCGCGCTCACCGTCACCGGTCACAAGATCGGCGGCCCGTTCGGCATCGGCGCCCTGCTGCTGTCCCGCGGGGCCGCGCCGGTCCCGCTGCTGCACGGCGGCGGGCAGGAACGCGACGTCCGCTCCGGCACCCTGGACGCCCCCGGCGCCGCCGGCTTCGCGGCCGCCGCGGCCTGGGCCGTGAAGCACCGCGAGGAGCACGCCGTGACCCTCGGCGCGCTGCGCGACGACCTGGTGGCGGCCGTCCTGGCCGCCGTCCCGGACGCCGTGCTCAACGGCGACCCGGCCGCCGAGGGCCGGCTGCCGGCCAACGCGCACTTCTCCTTCCCCGGCTGCGAGGGCGACGCGTTGCTGATGCTGCTCGACGCGGCCGGCATCGAGTGCTCGACGGGTTCGGCGTGCACCGCCGGCGTGCCGCAGCCCAGCCACGTCCTGCTCGCCATGGGCGTCGACCCGCTGCTGGCCCGTGCCTCGCTGCGGTTCTCGCTCGGCCACACCTCGGCGCCGGAGGACGTCACGGCGCTCGCGCAGGCCATCGGCCCGGTGGTCCAGCGGGCGCGCAACGCCGGGCTGGCGTCGGTGCGGCGGTAGGCAGTTCCGGGGCCGGGCAGGTCCGGCGGCCACGTACTCTTGTAGTCACCATGACTGACTTCCCGGGTGCCCCGACCACTCCGTCCACCGGCCGACTGCGCGTACTCGCGGCGATGTCCGGCGGAGTCGACTCCGCCGTCGCCGCCGCCCGGGCCGTCGAAGCCGGGCACGAGGTGACCGGCGTCCACCTGGCACTGTCCGCCAACCCGCAGTCCTTCCGGACCGGCGCCCGCGGCTGCTGCACCATCGAGGACTCCCGGGACGCCTGGCGGGCCGCCGACGTCATCGGCATCCCGTTCTACGTCTGGGACCTCGCCGAGCGGTTCCGCGAGGACGTCATCGACGACTTCGTCGCCGAGTACGCGGCCGGCCGCACCCCCAACCCCTGCCTGCGCTGCAACGAGAAGATCAAGTTCGCCGCGCTGCTGGACAAGGCGGTCGCCCTCGGCTTCGACGCCGTCTGCACCGGCCACTACGCCCGGATCGTCGACCTGCCGGACGGCTCGCGCGAACTGCACCGAGCCGTCGACGGCGCCAAGGACCAGTCCTACGTGCTCGGCGTCCTCGACGCCGACCAGCTCGCCCACTCGCTCTTCCCGCTCGGCGACACCACCAAGGACGTCATCCGCGAGGAGGCCGAGCGCCGCGGCCTGGCCGTGGCGAAGAAGCCCGACAGCCACGACATCTGCTTCATCGCCGACGGCGACACCCAGGGCTTCCTGGCCAAGCACCTCGGCACCGCCACCGGCGACATCCTCGACACCGACGGCACCAAGCTCGGCGAGCACGACGGCGCGTACGGCTTCACCATCGGCCAGCGCAAGGGCCTGCGGATCGGCCGCCCGGCGGCCGACGGAAAGCCGCGGTACGTGCTCGACATCTCCCCGGTGGACAACACCGTGACGGTCGGCCCCGTCGAGGGCCTGGACGTCACCGCGCTCACCGCCATCCGCCCCCGCTGGTGTGGCACCGAGCCCCTGGCCGACGGCCGCTACACCGCCCAGCTGCGCGCCCACGGCGAGGAGGTGCCGGTGAGCGCCTCGGTGGTCGACGGCGAGCTGCACGTCCGCCTCGACACCCCGGTGCGCGGTATCGCCCCCGGCCAGGCGGTCGTGCTGTACGACGGCACCCGCGTCGTCGGCTCCGCGACCATCGCCACCACCGAGCGGCCGGCCGTCAGCGCCTGAAACGAACCCGGCGGCGTCATCCACGAGGATGACGCCGCCCGGTCCTCCGGATGACCACGGCCGGAGAATGCATCAATCGGGCTGATCCGGGGGCCCGGGCCACGAACCTAGTCTCACGGCCATGAACCGATCTCGCCGTATCGCGGCCGTCGCGGCCCTCGTTCTCGCCCTTCCCCTCCCGATCGCCGGGGCCGCTATGGCCTCGCCGTCGCCCGCCGCCGTGGCTGTCGCCGTGACCCCTGCGGCCTTCCACGGCGAGCTGCCCCGCCCGACCGGGCCGTACGCGGTCGGCGAGGAGGTGCTGCACCTGACCGACCAGGACCGCACCGACCCCTGGGTGCCCACGGCCGGGCCGCGGCAGCTGGCGGTGTCGATGTTCTACCCGGCCCGGCACGACACCGGCGTCCCCGCGCCGTACATGACCCTCGGCGAGGCACAGGGCTTCGTGGCGACGCGGGTCCCGCCGGGCACCGGACTCCGGCCGCAGGACGTCGCGAACACCACGACCTACGCCTACAGCGGGGCTCGGGCCGCCGGCGGGAAGTTCCCGCTGGTCGTCCTCTCGCCCGGCTTCGAGAACCCCCGCGCCACCCTGACCGGCCTGGCCACCGACCTGGCCAGTCACGGCTACGTCGTGGCCCTGGTCGGCCACACCTACGAGGACTCCGGGGAGACGCTCGCCGACGGCACCACCCCGGGCTGCACGCTGTGCGAGGGCGGCGCCCCGGACACCCTCCCCGACAGCAGGGCGAAGGACGTGTCGTTCGTCTTGGACCGGCTGACCGGGCACGACCCCGCCTGGCGGCTGTCCCACCTCATCGACCGCGACCGCATCGGCATGGCCGGACACTCCATCGGCGGCGCCTCGACACTGAACGCGATGGCCGAGGACCGGCGGATCCGGGCCGGGGTCAACATGGACGGAGCGTTCTTCCCGCCCGTCCCGGCCGACGCGCTGCAGGGCCGTTCGTTCCTCCTGCTCGGCAAGCAGAGCAACCACACAGCCGACGGCGGGGACCCGTCCTGGGGCAAGGCCTGGGCGGGATGGAAGGGCTACAAGCCCTGGCTGGCCGTCGCGGGTGCCAACCACGCCAGCTTCACGGACGTCCCGGTCCTGGCCGCCGAGATCGGTCTGCCGTTCCCCCCGGGGACGACCACCTCGCCGGAGCGCGGCATGCAGCTCACCCGGGAGTACGTCGGGGCCTTCTTCGACCGCACCCTGAAGGGTGTCCACCAGCCCCTCCTCGACGGCCCGTCGCCGGCGAACCCGGAGGTGCTCTTCCAGCACCCGTGACCGGTGGGTCCTGATTCGCGGGCCCGGCCGTCCTGCGCGAACGGTTCGTCCGCCGCCGGGGAGTCCCGCCCCGCTTCTGCCGCCGGGCCATCAGCCGCGTACCGAACCCTTCCGGCACAACGGAGTTGGGGGCGGGGTGAACCGTGCTCCGCCCCTGATCACTACGCTGAGGAGCAGTGGCCGACGATGTCCGAGGCGCACCCTCCGGAGAGGGTGTCCGGATCGAATGGTCCGGAGACACGTTGATCATGCAGGCGTCTCCTTCCGATATTCATCAGCTCAACGCGGCCCAGGTGCGCAGGCAGTTCGAGCAGCATGCACCTGACGGCTACCTCCCCAGCGAGCGGAGCGAGATCGTCAGCCCGGACGTCTCGAAGGGGCGCGAGCCCGACCTGACGTACCTGCCGCTGGAGGTCCTCTCCGAGCCCGGCAACAAGGCCCCCGCCGCCGAAGCCCTGATCGCCGTCGAGATCGTCTCGCCGTCCAATCCGGGCAATGACTGGATGGACAAGCTGCACGACTACGCCGCGATGCGCATCCCGCTCCACCTGATCGTGGACCCGCGCCAGCAGACGGTGGCGCTGTTCTCGGAGCCGAACCGCGACCGCTACCACACCCGCAGTGACCGGAAGTTCGGCGATGCGATCGGCATTCCGGAGCCCTTCGGCTTCACCCTGAGCCTGTCGGAGCTCCTCCCGTACAAGGACTGACCTCCGGTGGCGGGCTCTACTGCACCTCGCCGTACCAGCGGCAGTGCACGACGGGCTCGACGCAGAGGACCGCCGCACCGGCGACCGCGCCGACCAGCAGGGCCGGAACGCCACCACCGTTGAGGACCGCGCCGCAGCACGCCGCGACGACGGCGAGGGGCCGCAGCAGGGTCAGCGGGCCTAGGCCGATGACCATCGCCAGGGTGCCGGCGCGGAACGGCAGGGTGAAGTAGGCCGCCAGTGAGAGCAGGACGGCTGCCGCGTAGACGGCCAGGGGGAGCAGGTAGCCGAAGCCTCCGGCGGTCAGGGCCCCGAAGGTCCGTGCCCGGTCGGCGGCCGTCACCAGCACCAGGCCCGCCACCACGGCCGGAGCCGTCAACAAGGCGGCCCCGACGGCGAATCCCCGCCCGGCGGCCCGGACGTTGCCCCGGTGTTTGCGGATGCGGGCGTCGCGGCCGGCGTAGGCGCGGAAGCCGCTGAAGGCCGCGTCGACCAGGCCCAGCAGCAGGAGCAACACGGCGGGTGTCATCGGGCGGCCCCGACCAGGTGCTCGGGCCCGACCAGCCGTCGGGCGCGGCGTCCGAGCGCCTGCCGCAGTGGCGCCTCCAGCTCCGGCCGCACCCCGATCACCGGCCGCAGGGTGGTGCAGAACGGGTTGGACAGCCCGCGCGGCTCGTACACCAGCGCCCGCATGCCGGGCGCCGCCGCCGCCCGCAGCAGCACCTCGTCGGGGTGGGCCCGTTGTGCGGAGACCACGCCGTCGTGGCGGCCGAGCGGGTGGCGCATCCGGGCGCGGTGGAAGACCCAGGCACCGATGGGCGCCAGGCCGGTGGCGGCGATGTCGAAGTGGCAGAAGGCGAGGGCGGGCGACGCGGCCTGTGCCCGGAAGAACTCCCCGAGGGCGTCCGCGCCGAAGTGGTGCAGCACTCCGGTGGAGACGTAGACCGTGGCGGCTTCCGGCAGTTCGAAGGCGTTGCCGTGGACGAAGCGGCAGTCGAGTCCCTCCGCCCGGGCGAGCCGGTCGGCCTCGCCGACGAGTGCGGCGTTGAGGTCCACGCCGACGAGTTCGACGTCGGGGCCGAGGGCGCCGGTCGCGGCGAGCCAGCGGACCAGGTAGCCGAGACCGCAGCCGATGTCGACCAGGCGGTACGGCCCGGGCCGCCCGCCGTCCGCCGCCCGGATCGCGGTGAACAGCGGGCCGAGCAGGTGGACGAGGCGGTCGCCGATGCGCAGTTCCTCGCTGAGCCGCTGGAGTTCGGTGTGCACGCTGACGAGCAACCGGTCGACGGCGGCGGGGTCGAGTGCGCCGTCCCGGTCGGCGGGCAGTCCGGCGACGATCCGGGCCGCCCGTTCGTCCCCGCCCTCCCGTAGTTGCCGGACGACGTCCTCGCGCAGGACCGGGAGCCGCCGGCCGTCACGCGGGTCCACGGCCGTGATCAGGTCCGATATTTCGAGTTGGCGCACGCGCAGCACCTTAGGGGTCGCCACCGGCCGGGCGTAATGCCGGTGAGCGGGGGAGAGGTGGCGTGATAGACCAGTGAGCACTATGAACATCACTGTCTTCTGCTCCGCGTACTCACTCGACGACCGCTACTCCGCCCCGGCCGCGGAGTTCGCCCGGCTCCTCGGGGAGGGCGGGCACACCCTGGTGTGGGGCGGCTCGAACGCCGGGCTGATGGGCCTGCTCGCCGACGAGGTGAAGGCCGCGGGCGGCACGCTGGTCGGGATCATGGTCGAGATGCTGAAGCACAAGGGGTACGTCGGCGCCGACGAGCTGGTCATGACCCGTGACCTCGCGGAGCGCAAGGCCGAGCTGGTGGGCCGGGCGGACGCGATCGTCGTGCTGGTGGGCGGGCTCGGGACGATGGACGAGGTCACCGAGGTGCTGGAGCTCAAGAAGCACGGGATGTTCGAGAAGCCGGTGGTCGTCCTGGACACCGAGGGCTTCTACGCGGGCCTGCGGACCCAGCTGGAGCGGATGGACGCCGAGGGCTTCCTGCCCCGGCCGCTGTCGGAGCTGATGACCTTCGCCGACACGCCCGCCGAGGTTTTTGCGCAGCTCAAGGCCTGAGAGGATCGGACCCATGGCTGCACATCTGATCACCGGTGCCGGTTCGGGCATCGGCGCCGTCCTGGCGGGCAGGCTCGCCGAGCGCGGGGACGACCTCTGGCTGCTGGCCCGCGACGCCCGCCGGGCCGCGGAGCTGCGGGAGCGCTTCCCCGGGGCGAACACCCTGGTCGGCGACCTCGGCGACCCGGCGAAGCTGTCCTGGGCCTTCGGGCACCAGGCGCTGCCCGTCGAGCTGGACTCGCTGCTGCACGTCGCGGGGGTGGTCGAGCTGGGCACGGTGGGCGAGCTGCCGGTGAAGGCGTGGCAGGAGACGCTGAACGTCAACCTGGTCGCCCCCGCCGAGCTGACCCGCCTGCTGTTGCCGTCCCTGCGCCTGGCCAGGGGCCACGTCGTCTTCGTGAACTCCGGTGCCGGCCTGAACGCCCACGCCGAGTGGTCGGCGTACGCGGCGAGCAAGCACGGCCTGAAGGCGCTCGCCGACTCGCTGCGCCAGGAGGAGCACGCGGGCGGCGTCCGGGTCACCTCGGTCTACCCGGGCCGCACCGCCACGGCGATGCAGGCCAAGGTGCACCAGCAGGAGGGCAAGGAGTACGAGGCCGGCCGCTGGATCGACCCCGAGTCCGTCGCCCGGGCGGTTCTGGCCGCCCTGGACGCCTCCCGGGACGCGGAGATCACCGACATCAGCGTCCGCCCGGGCCGCTGAGACCGGGCGCGGAACCGGGCACCGGCGCCGCGCACTAGGCTCGGACGGGTGAGCACCCCACACCCCTTCCCCGACCTGCGCGGCGCCGCCACCGGTGTCGGATCGCTGCCCGGTACCGACGCCCGGGAGGCCGCCAAGACCTCCACCGGGGCGCTGGAGCACCTGCCGTTCCTGCCGGAGCTGCCCGCGCGCGGGCCGGGCGCCGACATGATCGGGCGCGGCGCCGGCTTCCTCGTCGAGCTGTTCGCGCAGACCGAGCCGAGCGGCTGGCGGTTCACCGACCGCCCCGGCCGGGACACCCGGCGGGCCCACTCGTGGCTCGGCGAGGACCTGGACGCCCTGGAGGAGTTCACCCAGGGCTACCGGGGCGCGCTGAAGGTCCAGGCCGTGGGCCCGTGGACGCTGGCGGCGAGCGTCGAGCTGAAGCACGGCGAGAAGGCGCTCGCCGACCACGGCGCCTGCCGGGACGTCGCCGGCTCGCTCACCGAGGGCCTGCGCCGCCACCTCGCCGACGTCCGCAGGCGGGTCCCGGGTGCGGACGTCGTGCTGCAGCTGGACGAGCCCTCGCTGCCCGCGGTGCTGGCCGGATCGGTGAGGACCGCGAGCGGTTTCCAGCGGCTGCGGGCCGTGGACCGGCAGGTCGCCGAGGAGGTGCTGCGGGAGGTGATCCGCGGCCTGGACGCGCCCGTGGTGGTGCACAGTTGCGCGCCGGACGTCCCGATCCCGCTGCTGCGACGGGCCGGTGTGGCCGGCGTCTCCCTCGACTTCTCCCTCCTCACCGAGCGCTCGGACGACGACCTGGGCGAGGCCGTGGATGCGGGCACGATGATCCTCGCGGGTGTCGTCCCCTCCACTGACCTGGGGATGTCCGACCCGGCCGGTAGTGTCCAGGGTGTCAGGACCTTGTGGCGCAGGCTCGGGTTCGCCCCGGAGTTGCTGGGCCGCCGCGTGCTGGTGACGCCGACCTGCGGGCTGGCCGGGGCCTCCCCGGCGTACGCGCGCAGGGCGCTGTCGCAGAGCGTGCGGGCGGCGCAGAGCCTGGTGGACAACCCGGAATGAGAACGTAGGAGGGCTTGCGGTGACGGCTGTCGAGGGCTGGGAGGACGTACCGGCGGAGGTGCGCCGGCGGCACGCCGAGCTGGCGCAGGAGATCACCGACCACCGCGCCCGGTACTACGAGCAGGACGCGCCGGTCGTCAGCGACTCCGAGTTCGACGCCCTGATGCGCGAGCTGGAGGCGCTGGAGGCCGGGCACCCGGGCCTGGTCACGCCCGACTCCCCGACGCAGAAGGTCGGCGGCGCCCCCACCGAGCTGTTCGCCGAGGTCGAGCACCGCGAGCGCCTCCTCAGCCTCGACAACGCGATGGACGACGAGGAGCTCGCCGCCTGGGCGGAGCGCGTCGCCGGCGAGCTGGACGGCATCGACTACCACTACCTGTGCGAGCTCAAGGTGGACGGCCTGGCCGTCAACCTCACCTACGAGAACGGCCAGTTGGTGCAGGCGGCGACGCGCGGCGACGGCCGGGTGGGCGAGGACATCACCGCCAACGTCCGCACCATCAAGGAGATCCCGCACCGGCTCGACGGCGAGGACGTCCCCGAGCTGGTGGAGATCCGCGGCGAGGTCTACTTCCCGACCGAGGCCTTCGAGGCGCTCAACGCCTCCTTCGTGGAGGAGAACGAGCGCCGCCGCCGGGAGAACGAGGAGCGCGCCGCGGAGGGCAAGCGGCCCCGGGCGATGATCCGGCTGTTCATGAACCCGCGCAACGCCGCCGCCGGTTCGCTGCGCCAGAAGGACCCGCTGGTCACCGCCTCCCGTCCGCTGCACATGGTGGTGCACGGCATCGGCGCCCGGGTCGGCTTCGACACCGACAACCAGTCGCACGCCTACGAGTTGCTGCGCGGCTGGGGCCTGCCGACGGCCCGGCACAACCGGGTGGTGGGCACGCTGGACGAGGTGCGGGCGTTCATCGGGCAGTTCGGCGAGCAGCGGCACTCGGTCGAGCACGAGATCGACGGCGTGGTCGTGAAGGTGGACGAGATCGCCCTGCAGGGCCGGCTCGGGGCCACCTCGAAGTCGCCGCGCTGGGCGATCGCCTGGAAGTACCCGCCGGAGGAGGTCACCGGCAAGCTGGCGCAGATCCGCGTCGGCATCGGCCGCACCGGCCGGGCCACCCCGTTCGCGGTGCTGGCCGAACCGGTGAAGGTGGCGGGCTCGATGGTGCAGTACGCGACGCTGCACAACCAGCAGGTCGTCAAGGCCAAGGGCGTGCTGCTGGGCGACACTATCGTGCTGCGCAAGGCCGGTGACGTCATCCCGGAGATCCTCGGCCCGGTGGAGAGCCTGCGGGACGGCACCGAGCGGGAGTTCGTGATGCCCTCGCACTGCCACGAGTGCGGGGCCGAGCTGCGCCCGATGGCCGAGGGCGACATCGACCTGCGCTGCCCCAACGCCCAGTTCTGCCCGGCCCAGATCCGGGAGCGGATCGCCTTCCTGGGCGGCCGTTCCTCGCTGGACGTCGAGGGCCTGGGCTACGTCGCGGCCACCGCGCTGACGCAGCCGCTGGAGCCGACCGAGGCGCCCGTGCGGGACGAGGGCGACGTCTTCGGGCTGACGATGGAGCAGCTGCTGCCGATCCAGGTGCTGGTGCGCGACCAGAAGACCGGCATGCCCAAGCTGGACGACCGCACCGGCAAGGAGAAGAAGGCCACCTTCTTCGCCAACCAGAAGGGCGAGCCCAAGAAGACCGCCGCAATCCTGCTGGAGAACCTGGAGAAGGTGAAGGAGCGTCCGCTGTGGCGGTTCCTCAACGGTCTCTCGATCCGGCACGTGGGGCCGGTCGCGGCGCAGGAGCTGGCCCGGGAGTTCCGTGACCTGGACCGGATCTTCTCGGCCACCGAGGAGGAGCTGGCCGCGGTCGAGGGCGTCGGGCCGATCATCGCCCGGTCGGTGGTCGAGTGGTACCAGGAGCAATGGCACCGCGACATCCTGGAGAAGTGGCGTGCCGCGGGCGTCCGCTTCACCGAGGAGTTCGCGGACGAGGAGGAGGCGGAGCGCCCGCTGGAGGGGCTGACCGTCGTGGTGACGGGCACGCTGGCCGGCCACACCCGGGACGGTGCCAAGGAGGCGCTGACCTCGCGCGGAGCGAAGGTGACCGGTTCGGTTTCGAAGAAGACCGATTTTGTGGTCGCCGGTGACAACCCAGGATCCAAGTACGACAAGGCCGTTCAGCTTGGACTGCCGGTCCTGGACGACGCGGGCTTCGCCGTCCTGCTGGCCGACGGGCCGGCCGCCGCCCGGGCCCACCTGGGGCTTCCGGAGCCGGAGGAGGCCGCGCAGCCGCAGGAGGCGCCCGTCGAGGGCTGATCCGGAACCGACCCGAGCGCCGGGTGGCCGAATCGGTGTTGTTATCGTCCTGATGCAACGTCACCGGGTGTCGTCCGGTGAGAGCGGGCATTGTGTCACCGTGCGACACCCGAGCGTGGTGGCGCGTTTCCGGTTGTCCGAAAGTCTGCCCACCGGGTCGACCCCGGCATACCCTGGAGCGCAACAGAGTGTCAGCAGGGGTGGGGGCACCGGCTGAGCCGGTGCTCCTCGGGGTCGCTCCATGCCCGGCAGCTGTCGGTACCGGCACGGTGCCTCACCGTAAGGCGGCCTGACGGGGCGGGCCCGACGGAGGACAGGGCTTATGGATCGTACGACCGGCGGCGCGCCCACACGCCCGCCGCAGGGGGTGGCGGGTGCGGTCCTGCTGCTCGGCGTGCTGCTGGCCGGAGCCGCGCCGCTCATCCCGCTGGCCGTCCTGGTCTACCGGTACGAACCCGAGCTGCTGCCGCTGTTCGCGGTGCCCCTGGCCGTGCTGGTGGCGGCCTGGCGGATCGCCCGGGACCGCGCCCGCGACCAACTGACCGACCCGCTGACGGACCTGCCCAACCGTCAGGCCTTACTACTGGCCGCCCAGGAGGCGATCGCGGAGTGCGACCAGGGCTACAGCGTCGGTCTCATCCTGCTTGACCTCGACCGCTTCCGATCACTCAACGACACACTCGGTCATACGGCCGGTGACCGGTTGCTGGTTCACATCGCCCGCCGACTGCACCGCGCGCTGCGCTCCGGCGGCCCGGCCGGCAGCCCCACCCGGGAGTCCATCGACGACGTCTTCGCCGGCCTGCCCCGGCACTACCGGCGCGGCCGCCCGATGGTGGCCCGGATGGGCGGCGACGAGTTCGCCGTCCTGCTGCCCGGCATCAACTGCCCGGACAGCCTGGAACGGGTCGCCAATGCGCTGATCGCCGAACTCGCCGCCCCGATCCGGCTGGACGGTCTGCTGCTCGTCCTGGAGGCCAGCGCCGGCGTCTGCGTCTACCCCCAGCACGCCCAGGACGCCGAGTCGCTGCTGCGCCGGGCCGACGTCGCGATGGGCCACGCCCAGAGCGGCCGCAGCGGCGTCGCCCAGTACGACGAGACCCAGGACGCCGACACCCCGTACCGCATCGGCCTCCTCGGTGACCTGCGGCGGGCCCTGGAGACCGGCGAGGTCCAGCTGCACTACCAGCCCAAGGTGGCCTTCGACGGCCGGGTGGTCGGCCTGGAGGCGTTGCTGCGCTGGGACCGCCCCGGCCAGGGCCGGGTCTCGCCGGACGAGTTCGTCGGGCTCGCCGAGTCCAGCGGCCTGATGCCCCGGCTCACCGACTACGTGCTGGAGGCGGCGGTCGGCCAGCTGGCGTACTGGCGCGACCAGGGGCTGCAGGTGCAGGTCGCGGTCAACGTCTCGCCCCGCGACGTGCTCAACCCCGGCTTCGCCCAGCGCGTCGCCGGCCACCTCGTGCGCCACCAGGTGCCGGCCCACGCGCTCCAGCTGGAGATCACCGAGCGGCTGCTGCTGGACGACTCCCGGCGGGCCGCCGACACCCTCGCCGAGCTGCGCGGCTACGGCGTCGGGATGTCCCTGGACGACTTCGGCACCGGGCACTCCTCGCTGGTGCGGCTGCGCAGCCTGCCGGTCGGCGAGCTGAAGATCGACCGCTCCTTCGTCTCCCGGATGGTCGCCGACGACCACGACGCGGCGGTGGTCCGCTGCTCCGTGGAGCTCGCCCACTCGCTGGGCCTGACCGTGGTCGCCGAGGGCGTCGAGGACGACGAGACCTGGGAGCGGCTGCACTGCATGGGCGTGGACGCCGTCCAGGGCTGGCTGGTGTCGGCCGCGCTGCCCGCCGAGCAGGCCACCGCCTGGCTCCGGGTGCACCGCACCGGCGCCCCGCCGGTGGAGCGGCTGGGCGCGCCGCCCCCGCTGCGGGCCGGCTTCCAGCAGGTCCAGGGCGGCAAGCCGATCGTCCAGCCCGCCATTCCGCCGACGCTCCCGCCCGTCCTGCCGCCCGTACTGCCCCCGGTGCTGCCGCCGGTGGTCCAGGCGGTGCAGGCCGCGCAGATGGAGATCAAGGCGCCGGGCACACAGAGTTGGGCCCGCTTCCGGCCGCAGTGACGCGCCCGGCGGCGGGGACGTCCGCCCGGCGGTGACGGGCACCTCGGCAAACGCGTTGGCCGGTGGCCGGTCCGGGCCCCATAGGATGGGGTCCAAAGACCATGAGGACGGAGCGCCGGACCCGGCTGCTCCTGCCCGGGCCCGGCACCGCCCGCAAGGCACCGCCGGGCCTCACCAGAACTCACCCTGAGGATCGCTGCATGCCTGGCATCACGCGCGAGGAGGTCGCCCACCTCGCCCGGCTGTCGCGTCTTGAGCTGAAGCCCGAAGAGCTGGACCACTTCGCCGAGCAGCTCGACGTGATCATCGGCGCGGTCGCCCGCGTTTCCGAGGTCGCCGGACAGGACGTCCCGCCGACCTCCCACCCGCTGCCGCTGACCAACGTCATGCGCGCCGACGAGGTGCGGCCCTCGCTCACCGCGGAGCAGGCGCTGTCCGGCGCCCCCGCCGCCGAGGACCAGCGTTTCCGTGTGCCGCAGATCCTCGGGGAGGACTGACCGAGATGACCGAGCCGATTCGTACTCCCATCATCAAGTGGGGCGCCGCCGAGACCGCGGGCGCCATCGCCAAGGGCGAGGTGTCGGCCGTCGAGGTCGCGCAGGCGCACCTGGACCGCATCGACGCCGTCGACAAGAAGGTCAACGCCTTCCTGCACGTCGACACCGAGGGCGCGCTGGCCGCCGCCAGGGCCGTCGACGAGAAGCGCGCCAAGGGCGAGGAGCTGGGCCCGCTGGCCGGCGTCCCGCTCGCGCTGAAGGACGTCTTCACCACCAAGGGCGTCCCGACCACCTGCGGTTCCAAGATGCTCGAAGGCTGGATCCCGCCGTACGACGCCACCCTGACCACGCGTCTCAAGGACGCCGGCGTCGTCATCCTCGGCAAGACCAACATGGACGAGTTCGCGATGGGCTCCTCCACCGAGAACTCCGCCTACGGCCCGACCGGCAACCCGTGGGACCTCACCCGCATCCCCGGCGGCTCCGGCGGCGGTTCGGCCGCCGCGCTGGCCGCCTTCGAGGCCCCGCTGGCGATCGGCACCGACACCGGCGGCTCGATCCGCCAGCCCGGCGCCGTCACCGGCACCGTCGGCGTCAAGCCGACCTACGGCTCGGTGTCCCGCTACGGCCTGGTCGCCTTCTCCAGCAGCCTGGACCAGGGCGGCCCGTGCGCCCGCAGCGTGCTGGACGCGGCGCTGCTGCACGAGGCCATCGCCGGCCACGACCCGCTGGACTCCACCTCGATCGACGCGCCGGTCCCGGCCGTGGTCGAAGCCGCGCGGATGCGCGACGTCCGCGGCATGCGGATCGGCGTCGTCAAGGAGTTCTCCGGCGAGGGCTACCAGACCGGCGTGATGCAGCGCTTCGAGGAGTCGGTGGAGCTGCTGCGCGAGCTGGGCGCCGAGGTCGTCGAGGTCTCCTGCCCGTCGTTCACCCTGGCGCTGCCGGCGTACTACCTGATCGCGCCCAGCGAGTGCTCCTCCAACCTGGCCCGCTTCGATGCGATGCGCTACGGCCTGCGGGTCGGCGACGACGGCAGCCGCTCGGCCGAGGAGGTCACCGCGCTGACCCGCGAGGCCGGCTTCGGCGACGAGGTCAAGCGCCGCATCATCCTGGGCACCTACGCCCTGTCCTCGGGCTACTACGACGCCTACTACGGCTCGGCCCAGAAGGTCCGCACGCTCATCTCGCGCGACTTCGATGCCGCCTTCGCCGGCGTGGACGTGCTGGTCTCGCCGACCACGCCGACCACCGCCTTCCCGATCGGCGAGCGCGCCGACGACCCGATGGCGATGTACCTGGCCGACCTGTGCACGATTCCGTCGAACCTGGCGGGCAACGCGGCCATGTCGCTGCCGGTCGGCCTGGCCCCGGAGGACAATCTCCCGGTCGGCCTGCAGATCATCGCACCCGCGATGGCGGACGACCGCCTGTACCGCGTGGGCGGCGCCGTCGAGGCCGCACTCAACGACAAGTGGGGGCACACCCTGCTGGAGGAGGCACCGGCACTGTGAGCAAGATCGAGAAGGCGAAGTCCCCCGGCTCCCTGAAGGGCTTCAAGCACTCCAAGCCCGGCCTGTGGCTGTCCATCGGCACCAGCGCCTTCGGCGCCATCTCCATCGCCAAGGACGTCCGCAGGGCGCGCGACGAGAGCGACACCCTCAAGCTGGTCAACGCCCTGGTCGGCGCCGCCGCGCTGGTCACCGGCACCGCCCTGCTGGTGCGCGAACTGCGCCGGCTGGGCTCCGACGACGTGCTGCTGGGCTGAGCTGAGCGCCCAGGCCCGGCCCCGCGCCAGCGGCGGCCGGGCCCGTACCTCCGAAGTCTTTTGAGTGAAGGGACGCTGTGAGCGTCATGACCCTGGTCTCCTACGAGGACGCTCTGGCGTCGTACGACCCGGTGATGGGCCTTGAGGTCCACGTCGAGCTCGGTACCAAGACCAAGATGTTCTGCGGCTGCTCGACCGAACTGGGCGCCGAGCCGAACAGCCAGACCTGCCCGACCTGCCTGGGCCTGCCCGGCTCGCTGCCGGTGGTCAACGCGGTCGGCGTCGAGTCGGCCGTCAAGATCGGCCTGGCGCTGAACTGCGAGATCGCCGAGTGGTGCCGGTTCGCGCGGAAGAACTACTTCTACCCGGACATGCCCAAGAACTTCCAGACCTCGCAGTACGACGAGCCGATCGCCTTCAACGGCTACCTCGACGTGCAGCTGGAGGACGGTTCGACCTTCCGCGTGGAGATCGAGCGCGCCCACATGGAGGAGGACACCGGCAAGTCCAGCCACGTCGGTGGCGCGACCGGCCGCATCCACGGCGCCACCCACTCGCTGCTCGACTACAACCGGGCCGGCATCCCGCTGATCGAGATCGTCACCAAGCCGATCGAGGGCGCCGGAGACCGTGCGCCCGAGGTCGCCAAGGCGTACGTCGCCGAGCTGCGCGAGGTCATCCGCTCGCTCGGCGTCTCCGAGGCCCGGATGGACAAGGGCCAGATGCGCTGCGACGTCAACCTGTCGCTGCGCCCGAACGGCACCTCGACGTTCGGCACCCGCTCGGAGACCAAGAACGTCAACTCGCTGCGCAGCGTGGAGCGGGCCGCCCGGTTCGAGATCCAGCGGCACGCGACCGTCCTGACCGACGGCGGCACCATCGTCCAGGAGACCCGCCACTTCCACGAGGACAACGGCACCACCACCTCGGGCCGGATCAAGGACAACGCCGAGGACTACCGCTACTTCCCCGAGCCGGACCTGGTGCCGGTGGCCCCCTCCCGCGAGTGGGTCGAGGAACTGCGCGCCGCCCTGCCCGAGCTGCCGCGGGTGCGCCGCGCCCGGCTGCAGGCCGAGTGGGGCCTGTCCGACAAGGACATGCAGTCGGTGCTGAACGCGGGCGCGGTCGCCCCGATCCAGGAGACCATCGCGGCCGGTGCCCCGGCCGACCAGGCCCGCAAGTGGTGGATGGGCGAGCTGGCCCGTCGCGCCAACGAGACCGGCACCGAGCTGAGCGAGCAGCCGATCACCCCGGTGCAGGTCGCCCGGGTCGCCGCGCTGGTCGCCGAGGGCAAGCTGAACGACAAGCTGGCCCGCCAGGTCATCGAGGGCGTGCTGGCCGGCGAGGGCGAGCCGGACGAGATCGTCGAGAAGCGCGGCCTGGCCGTGGTCTCGGACGACTCCGCGCTGGGCGCCGCCGTCGACCAAGCCATCGCCGAGAACGAGGGCATCGCCGCCAAGATCCGCGACGGCAAGGTCCAGGCCGTGGGCGCGCTGGTCGGCGCGGTCATGAAGGCCACCCGCGGCCAGGCCGACGCCGCCCGCGTGAAGGACCTGATCCTGGAGCGGCTGGGGGTGGAAGGTCAGTAGGCACGGGAAGTCGAGGGCGCCTAGGCCGTCAGGCCTGCCTTCCTAAGGCATCTAAGGCGTCTAAGGCCCTCTAAGTAAGGTCTAAGGCCCGGTCTCACCTCTGTATTGGGGTGAGGTCGGGCCTTAAACCTTTTCCTGGCCCAGAACTAAGGCATCCGGGCCCCGGAAGATCGGGCACGCTCCCGATGCCGCACCCCCCACTGGGAGAGGAAGCTCTTACCTGTCAGCGAAACGCAGTGAGAAACCCGCAGGGGGAACCAAGTGATCGAGTACCAGACCTTCCAGCAACAGGCCCACGAGCTCGTGGCCCGCGCCGAGCACGAGCGCCTGGTGCGCGAGGCCAAGGAGGCCCGCCGTCTGCGGCAGCGCCCGGTGGCCGCCCGCTTCTCGCGGCGCCCCGTGCGTCGGCCCGAATGCTGACGGTGCGGCACCAGGACGGTGCCGACGGAGTTCCGGAGGGGGAGACGCTGCGAGTGAGCGTCTCCCCCTCCGGGCGTTCGCCGGGGGAGATATCCCCTCGGCCGGCCCCCACCGGCTATGGCATGCTCGCCTCCATGCAGCAGATATCGGTCAGCCCCGTCTTCGTCGGCCGTGGCAGCGAGATCACCGAACTGACCGACGCGCTGCGCCGGGCGGGCACCGGCAGCCCGCAGGCCGTCCTCATCGGCGGCGAGGCCGGCGTCGGCAAGACCCGGCTGCTGGAGGAGTTCCTGCAGCGCGCCGCCGACCGCGGCGCGGTCACCTCGCTCGGCAGCTGTCTGGAAGTCGGCGCCGAAGGCCTGCCCTACGCGCCGCTGGCCGCCGCGCTGCGCCGGCTGCACCGCTCGCTGGGCACCGAGTTCGAGGCCGCCGCAGCCGGCAGCGAGGGCCACCTCGCCCGACTGCTCTCCGAATTCGGAGAAGCGGACGGCGAACCCAACGACGAGTACGGCCGGGCCCGGCTGTTCGAGCACACCGCAAGGCTGTTCGAACGGCTCGGCGCGGAGCGTACCCTCGTCCTCGCCGTCGAGGACCTGCACTGGTCCGACCGCTCCACCCGCGAACTGCTCGCCTTCCTGGTGCGCACCCTGCACCGCTCCCGGGTGCTGCTGATCGCCACCTACCGCAGCGACGACCTGCACCGCCGGCACCCGCTGCGCCCCTTCCTCGCCGAGCTCGAACGGCTGCGCACCGTCCAGCGGCTGGAGCTGGCGCGGTTCGACCGCCGCGAGGTGGCCGCCCAGCTGGCCGGCATCCTCGGCACCGCCGCCCCCGACCGCCAGCTGGTGGACCGGATCCACCGCCGCTCGGAGGGCAACCCGTTCTTCGTCGAGGAACTGGCCACCGCCTTCCACGACGGCTGCGGCGCCGGACTGACCGACTCGCTCCGGGACATCCTGCTGGTGCGGGTCGAGGGCCTGGAGGAGGAGACCCAGCGGGTGGTGCGGATCGCCGCCGAGGGCGGCTCGCACGTCGAACACGCCCTGCTGGCGGCCGTCCTGGACGACGACGAGGAGGCGCTGATCGAGGCGCTGCGCTCGGCCGTCGGCGCCAACATCCTGCGCCCGGACAGCGAGGGCGAGGGCTACCGGTTCCGGCACGCGCTGGTCCGCGAGGCGGTCTCGGACGACCTGCTGCCCGGCGAACGCCACCGGATCAACCGCAAGTTCGCGCTCGCCGTGGAGGCCCAGCCGCAACTGCTCTCCTCCGACGCGCTGCCGGCCCGGCTGGCCAACTACTGGTACCACGCGCACGACCCGGCCCGGGCCCTGCCGACCGCCCTGGACGCCGCCCGCGCGGCCCGCCGCCGCAACGCCTTCGCCGAGCAGCTGGGCATGCTGGAACGGGCCCTGGAACTGTGGGACATGGTCTCCGAGGACGTGCTGGCGCACACCCTGCGCCCGTACGACTGGGCCGAGACCTACCCGCCCGGCTCCTGCGACCACAACGCCGCCGACGAGGAGTGCAGCCGGATCCAGCTGGAGGACGTGCTCGCCGAGGCGGTGGTCGCGGCCCGGCGCTGCGGTGACCGCGAGCGCGGCCTGAGCCTGGCCAAGCGCGGGCTGCGGCTGGTCGACGAGACGGTGCACCCGGTGCGCGCGGCCTGGTTCCGGATCAACCGGGCCCGGATGCTGGGCAGCCTGCGCCGCTCCGGCGACGAGGAGGAGATCGGCCACGCGCTGCGGCTGGTCGAGCAGTTGCCGCCGTCCGCCGTCCAGGCCGAGGTGCTCGCGCTCGGCGCCGGCTCGGCGATGCTCAAGAAGCCCGGCGTCGAGCACCTCGAACTCGCCGAGCGCGCGATCCGGATCGCCGAGGAGGTCGGCGCGCACTCGGTCGAGGTGCACGCCCGGATGACCCTCGCCGGCCTGCGCTACGACGTGCACGGCGACGCCGAGGGCGGGCTGACCGAACTCGCCGGGGCGGTCGAGCGGGCCCGCCGGCTGGGCGTTCCCGACCTGCTGCTGCGCGGCATCAACAACCTGGCCAGCATGCAGCGCGGGCTGGGCCGGGCCGAGGCCGCCGTACGGCTGGCCCGCGAGGGCCTGGAGTTCGCGGACGGCAACGGCCTGCTGCGCAACATCGGCACGATCCTGACCGGCAACCTGGTCGAGGCGCTGACCGACCTCGGGCGGGTCCGGGAGGCCGCCGAGGTGCTCGCCGCCTGCGAACTGACCAGCCTGAGCGGCACCCACGCCGAGTTCCTGGACCGGATGCGCGGCGAACTCGCCCTGCTGCAGGGCGACCTGCCCACCGCGGCGACCATGCTGGCGCAGGCCCGGTCGGCCAACCGGGTCGGGCAGGTCCAGCACAGCGTGCCGATCAGCCGGCTGGCGGTGCGGCTCGCCGCGCTCGGCGGCCGGCCGCTGGAGGCCCGCGCCGAACTGCTCGCCGCGCTGGCGGAGGGCGGCCGACTCGGCCACGAGTCCGACGTCTACCCGCTGCTCACCGAGGCCGCCGGGGTGGAGGCCGACACCCGGGGCCTGCCGGAGGCCGAGGCGGGCCGGGCCGGGGCGCTGGCCGCGATCGCCGCGGCGGCCGACAGGCTGCGGCCCAGGGCGCCGCTGCACCACGGCTGGGCCCGGCTGCTGGAGGCCGAACTGGCCCGCGCCGCGGGCGCCGACGACCCCGGGCAGTGGACCGCCGCCGTCGAGGCGCTGCGGCCGACCGGCCTGCCCTACCCGCTGGCGCTGGCCCTGCTGCGGGCCGGCGAGGCCGAGGTGCAGGCGGGCCGGCGCGAGGCCGGGGCCGAACTGCTGCGCGAGGCGGCCGAACTGGCGGCCGTACGGGACGACCGCATGCTGGGGGCGCAGGTCGCGGGCCTCGCCGAGCGGGCCGGGCTGAGCCTCGCCCCCGCCGAGCGCGCGGCGGCGGTGCCGGCCCAGGCGGTCTCCGTCGGGGACTCCTTCAACCTCACCCCCCGTGAGCGGGACGTGCTCCGGTTGCTCGCGCGGGGCTGGACCAACCGGCAGATCGCCGAGGAGCTGTACATCTCCCCGAAGACCGCGAGCGTGCACGTCTCCAACATCCTGGGCAAGCTCGCGGTCGGCGGCCGGGGCGAGGCCGCCGCACTGGCGCACCGGTTGCGGCTGTTCCCGGACGACCTGGCCCCGTCCGGCCGCTGAGACGGCGCCCCTGAGCCGGGCCGGACCGCCGCCCGGGCGGGCCGGTCCCGGCGGGCCGGGCGCCGCCGCGTGCTCCCGTGCGCGCCGCGTGTGCCCCCGCCCGCGCGCCGCCGCCAACCGGGCCGATCCGTCGGAATCCGGAGCGAGCCCCCACTCCCGCACCATTACTCTAAGTTGAGTGTGCGTGTCATTGAGTGACGGAATTGGTGTAGGGTCCGTTTCGGGAGCATCGGTACGGTGCGGCGACCGACCGGCCGCCCACCCCCTGGGCCGCCGTCCTGACGGGGTGCCAGGTCGCCGCGTACGGCCGAGAGGTGCGCGGCCGGTGGCCCGTGGCCGGGGCGCGAGGCCCCGGGCCGGAGGGGGAGAGGCCGAGTGAGCTCCACCGATACGGTGCTGCCCGGAGCCGGACGCCCGGGTGCACCACCCGCCGACACGTCCGCCGTCGACGCCATGCCCGCGCCCGTCGAGCGTGGCCCGCTGCGCCGGCTCCTGGAGAGCCGCGCCCTGCCGGGACTCGCCCTGGGGGCACTCTGCCTGGCCTACGCCATGGGTGCCGCCGCAGGCTGGGGATCACCCCAACTGTCCATCTTCATGGGGGACTTCGGACTGGCCGCCGCGGCCCTCGCGGCCTCGCTGTCCTGCCTGGTGTACGGCTGCACGGTCGGCGGGCACGCCCGCCCGGCCTGGCTGCTGTTCGGCCTCTCCTCGCTCATGGTCACCCTCGGCAACGGCACCTGGGGCTGGTACGAGCTGGTCGTGCGCACCCCGCTGCCCCGGGACTCGCTCGCCGACTACGCCTTCCTGCTGTTCGCGCCGCTCGCCATCACCGGCGTCCTGGTGCTCGCCCAGCGCCCGCGCTCCGCGGCCGGCTGGCTGTGCCTGCTGCTCGACGGCTGGCTGATCGCCGGCTCGCTGTTCACCCTCAGCTGGAGCCTGGCGCTCGGCCGGATCGCGGCCGGCGAGGACGGATCCCCGCTGCGGCTGGCGCTCAACCTGGGCTACCCGGTGCTGGACATCCTGCTGGTCAGCCTGGTGGTCGGACTGCGCTTCGGCGGCCGGGACGGCAACCGGGCGGCGGTGCACACCGCGATGCTGGCGCTCGCCGTCACCGTGCTGTGCGACGCCCTGTTCACCTCCCCGGGGCTGCGCAGCAGCTACCACTCCGGCGAACTGCTGGACGCCGGCTGGTTCTCCGGCAGCCTGCTGCTGGCCTGGGCGCCGTGGTCGACGCGCTGGCGCCGCCCGCTGCGCGAACACCCCTCGGCCGGCGGTCTGCCGCGCCGCCGGGTGGCCACCACCTTCAGCGCGCTGACCCCGTACGCGGCCGCCGCCGTCTGCACCGCCGGAATCCTCTACAACGCCCTCGGCGGGCGCGCACTGGACCGCGTGGTGGCCGCGGCCGCGTGCACCGTCGGGCTGGCACTGATCCTCAGGCAAGGCGTGATGCTGCTCGACAACCTGTCGCTGGCCCAGGAACTCGCCCACAAGGAGGCGCACTTCCGCTCCCTGGTGCAGGGGTCCAGCGACGTCATCATGATCGCCGGCGCGAACGGCGTGCTCTCCTACGTCTCCCCGGCCGCGCTCGGCGTGTACGGGCGGGACCCGGAGGAACTGGTCGGCGGGAACCTGCTGGACCTGGTCCACGCCGAGGACGTCGACCGGGTGCTCTCCGAGGTCCGCCGCTACCTCGCACGGGTCCGGCTCACCACCCACCGCACCCCGGGCACCGCCGAGCCCTCCGCCCGGGTGGAGTGCCGGATCAGCTCCGGCGGCGGCGAGTGGCTGCACGTCGAGTCCACGGTCAGCCGGCACCGCGACGGGCTGCTGCTCAACAGCCGGGACGTCACCGAACGCGTCATGCTCCAGGCCCAGTTGCAGCACAACGCCTTCCACGACCCGCTCACCGACCTGCCCAACCGGGCGCTGTTCGCCCAGCGGCTGCGGGCCGCCCTCGGCGCCCGCGGCCAGCAGGGCGGGACCGGCGCCGGGATCGCCGTGCTCTTCCTCGACCTGGACGGCTTCAAGGCGGTCAACGACTCCGCCGGACACCAGGTCGGCGACGAGCTGCTGGTGCAGGCCGCCCGCCGACTGCAGGGCGCCGTCCGCTGCGGCGACACCGTCGCCCGGTTCGGCGGCGACGAGTTCGCGGCGCTGGTCTGCGGGCCGCTCGGTCGCCTCCAGGTCCAGGAGCTGGCCGACCGGCTGCGCGTCGCGCTCTCCGAGCCGTACTGGATCGGCGGCGCCGAACTCGGCGTCGCCGCCAGCATCGGCATCGCCTTCGGCACCCCCGAACGCGGCCCCGCCGCCGACCCCAGGACCGCCGCCGACGAGCTGATGCGCAACGCCGACCTCGCGATGTACCGCGCGAAGTCCGAGGGCAAGGGCCGGGTGGTGCTCTACACCCCCGCGATGCGGGCCGACCTGGAGCGCCGCACCGAGCTGGAGGAACGACTCAGACTGGCCGTCCGCGAAGGCGGCTTCACCCTGCTCCACCAGCCCGTGGTGGACCTCCTCGACGGCGCGGTGACCGGCATCGAGGCGCAGCCCCGCTGGCGCTCCGCGGGCGGCCTGCTGCTCACCCCGGCCGAGTTCCTGCGCTCCGCCGAGCACGGCGACTCGGCCACCCGGTTCTCCCGCTGGCTGGTCCAGGAGGCCGCCGCCGCGGCCGCCGCCCGGCGCGGCCGGCCCGGCCGGGGCCACGGAGCGCCGGAGCCCGTCCCGGTGGCCGTGCGGCTCTGCGCCGAGCGGCTCTGCTCGCCCGGCCTGTACGAGACGGTGGCCGCCGCGCTGCGCGACAGCGGGCTGCCGCCCGGCGAGCTGGTGATCGAGGTGTCCCGGATGGGGCCGGACTCGCTCGCCGACGAGCTCGGCCGGCGGCTGGCCGCGCTGCGCCGACTCGGCGTCTCCACCTGGCTGGCCGGATACGGCGCCGGCGGCGGCTCGCTCGGCGCCCTCGCCCGGCTGCCCCTGGACGGTCTCAAGCTGGACCGCACGCTGGTCCGGGACCTCGGCGAGTCCTCGCTCGCCCGCACGCTCGCCGGGCACGCCCTGCGGCTCGGCCGCGACCTCGGGATGGCCACCGCCGCCGAGGGGGTGGACCTGCCCCGCCAGGTCACCGTGCTGCAGGAGCTGGGCTGTGGGCAGGCCCAGGGCTCGGCCTTCGCCCCGCCGCTGGACGAGCCCCGGCTGCGCCGCGCGCTGGCCCGCCGCGGCTACCCGCTGCCGAAGCCCCCCGCCCCGCTCCCCACCCGGCGCGGGTACCTGGCCGCCGACGCCCGGACGAGTGGCCGGACGGACGCCGGGCCGGGACGTGTCGCACATCACCACGGCGGCTCTGACCTGCCCGAACACCGGGCCGTCGGTGGTCCGGCAGGCGGTCCGCATGGCGAGACGGTCATCCCACCTGCTTGACACGCCACCCCGGACGGGAGGATGGTCGTTGCCATGCGCACCCGAATTCTCGTACTTGGCGGGCGCGTCGGCTGACAGGGCTCGCACGCCCTGCTCGTGACAGACCGACGCGCCACCCCTCGCATGCCCTTGGGCACGAGGGGTTTTTTGTTGCACTGACGCTGTTCCACCCCCGCAAGACCCCTGGCCTCGGCCGCCCGAGAACGTCGCTCCGACGGATCGAGCGGGAGGATTGAGGCAGAGCCGGCGATCGACCCGGACCGGGACCCCACCCTCGCAGCACCGGGGCCCGCAGCCGGGTCGGCAAGAACCGAGAAGAGACAGGCAGATGACCGAGCACGCCGCATCCCCCCGCCGCGGGGACAACCCGGCCGCCAACGCTCCCGCTCCCCAGCACGTCGTCGAGACCATGACCGGCGCCCAGTCGCTCATCCGCTCCCTGGAGGCCGTGGGCGCGGACACCGTCTTCGGCATCCCGGGCGGGGCCATCCTTCCCGCGTACGACCCGCTGATGGACTCGGCCAAGGTGCGCCACATCCTGGTCCGTCACGAGCAGGGCGCCGGCCACGCCGCCACCGGGTACGCCCAGGCCACCGGCAAGGTCGGGGTCTGCATGGCCACCTCCGGGCCGGGCGCGACCAACCTGGTCACCCCGATCGCCGACGCCTACATGGACTCCGTGCCGATGGTCGCGATCACCGGCCAGGTCTCCTCCAAGGCGATCGGCACCGACGCCTTCCAGGAGGCGGACATCTGCGGCATCACGATGCCCATCACCAAGCACAACTACCTGGTCACCGACCCCGCCGAGATCCCCCGGGTGATCGCCGAGGCCTTCCACATCGCCGCCACCGGCCGCCCCGGCCCGGTCCTGGTCGACATCGCCAAGGACGCGCTGCAGGCGACCACCACCTTCCGCTGGCCGGTCGAGGCCGCCCTGCCCGGCTACCGACCGGTCACCAAGCCGCACGCCAAGCAGATCCGCGAGGCCGCGAAGATGCTGGTCGGCGCGAAGCGCCCGGTGCTGTACGTCGGCGGCGGCGTGATCAAGGCGCAGGCCACCGCCGAGCTGCGGATCCTCGCCGAGCTGACCGGCGCGCCCGTGGTCACCACCCTGATGGCGCTCGGCGCCTTCCCGGACAGTCACCCGCAGCACCTGGGCATGCCCGGCATGCACGGCTCCGTCCCGGCCGTCACCGCCCTGCAGAAGTCGGACCTGCTGTTCACCCTCGGCGCCCGCTTCGACGACCGCGTCACCGGCAAGCTGGACAGCTTCGCCCCGTACGCCAAGATCGTCCACGCCGACATCGACCCGGCCGAGATCGGCAAGAACCGCCCGGCGGACGTGCCGATCGTCGGCGACGCCCGCGAGGTGCTCGCCGACCTGATCGTCGCCGTCCAGGCCGAGTTCGACGCCGGCCACAAGGGCGACTACGCCGAGTGGTGGGAGAAGCTCGACGAGTGGAAGAAGACCTACCCGATCGGCTACGAGCCGGCCCCGAACGGCCAGCTCTCGCCGCAGCAGGTCATCGAGCGGATCGGGAAGCTGGTCGGCCCCGAGGCGATCTACGCCGCGGGCGTGGGCCAGCACCAGATGTGGAGCTCGCAGTTCATCCGGTTCGAGAAGCCCGGCACCTGGCTGAACTCCGGCGGTGCCGGGACCATGGGCTACGCCGTCCCCGCCGCGATGGGCGCCAAGGCCGGCCGCCCGCAGACCCCGGTCTGGGCCATCGACGGCGACGGCTGCTTCCAGATGACCAACCAGGAACTGGTCACCTGCGCCCTGAACGACATCCCGATCAAGGTCGCGGTCATCAACAACGGCTCGCTGGGCATGGTCCGGCAGTGGCAGACGCTGTTCTACAACCAGCGCTACTCCAACACCGTGCTGCACGCCGGCCCGGGCCACGACGGCATCGAGCCGCCCGCCCAGGGCACCCGGATCCCCGACTTCGTCCTGCTGTCCGAGGCGATGGGCTGCGTGGGCCTGCGCTGCGAGCGCCCCGAGGACCTCGACGCGGTCATCAAGCAGGCGATGGAGATCAACGACCGTCCGGTCGTCATCGACTTCATCGTCCACCAGGACGCCATGGTCTGGCCGATGGTCGCGGCCGGGACCAGCAACGACGAGATCCAGTTCGCCAAGGGCGTCCGCCCCGACTTCGGCGACGACTCCGACTGACCCCACCACCAGAGCGACTGAGGAACCACATGTCCAAGCACACCCTCTCCGTCCTGGTCGAGAACAAGCCCGGCGTGCTCGCCCGCATCGCCTCGCTGTTCTCCCGTCGGGGCTTCAACATCGACTCCCTCGCCGTCGGCCCGACCGAGCACCCGGACGTGTCCCGGATGACGATCGTGGTCAACGTCGAGGACCTCCCGCTGGAACAGGTCACCAAGCAGCTCAACAAGCTCGTGAACGTGATAAAGATCGTCGAACTCGACCAGGCCGCTGCGATCCAGCGGGAACTGGTCCTGGTGAAGGTCCGCGCCGACAACGAGACCCGGTCGCAGATCGTCGAGATCGTCCAGCTGTTCCGTGCCAAGACCGTCGACGTGTCGCCCGAAGCGGTGACCATCGAGGCCACCGGCAGTTCGGACAAGCTGGAGGCCATGCTCCGGATGCTGGAGCCTTACGGCATCAAGGAGTTGGTCCAGTCCGGCCTGGTCGCGATCGGCCGCGGCGCCCGTTCCATCACGGACCGGTCGCTGCGCGCACTCGACCGCAGCGCCTGACCGGCGCGGGACGGCGACCCGCCCGTCTCAAACCCTGAAGCAAAGACCCCACAACCGCCGGGACCGCATACGGTGAATACCGCGTACCCCGGCACCATGATGCAAGGAGATGTGCCCCCGTGGCCGAGCTGTTCTACGAAGACGACGCCGACCTGTCCATCATCCAGGGCCGCAAGGTCGCGGTCATCGGCTACGGCAGCCAGGGCCACGCCCACGCGCTGTCCCTGCGCGACTCCGGCGCCGACGTCCGGGTCGGCCTGAAGCCGGAGTCCACGTCCCGCGCCAAGGCGGAGGAGGCCGGCCTGCGCGTCGTCACCCCGGCCGAGGCCGCGGCCGAGGCCGACGTCATCATGATCCTGGTCCCGGACCCGATCCAGGCCGACGTCTACGCGGCCGACATCGCCCCGCACCTGAAGTCCGGCGACGCCCTGTTCTTCGGCCACGGCCTGAACATCCGCTTCGGCTTCATCAAGCCCCCGGCGGACGTCGACGTCTGCATGGTCGCCCCGAAGGGCCCGGGCCACCTGGTCCGCCGCCAGTACGAGGAGGGCCGCGGCGTCCCGGCGATCGTCGCCGTCGAGCAGGACGCCACCGGCAAGGCCTTCGACCTGGCGCTGTCGTACGCGAAGGGCCTGGGCGCCACCAAGGCCGGCGTCATCAAGACCACCTTCACCGAGGAGACCGAGACCGACCTGTTCGGTGAGCAGGCCGTCCTCTGCGGTGGCACCGCCGCCCTGGTGAAGGCCGGGTTCGAGACCCTGGTCGAGGCCGGCTACCAGCCGGAGATCGCCTACTTCGAGTGCCTGCACGAGCTGAAGCTCATCGTCG
Organism: Kitasatospora sp. NPDC059599; assembly: GCF_042735125.1. Classification (NCBI taxonomy): domain Bacteria; kingdom Bacillati; phylum Actinomycetota; class Actinomycetes; order Kitasatosporales; family Streptomycetaceae; genus Kitasatospora; species Kitasatospora sp. NPDC059599. Next base: position 68,402 of record NZ_JBHWCL010000025.1, read on the forward strand.
ACCTGATGTACGAGGGCGGCCTGGAGAAGATGCGCTGGTCGGTCTCCGAGACCGCCGAGTGGGGCGACTACGTCACCGGCCCGCGCATCATCACCGCCGACACCAAGGCCGAGATGAAGAAGGTCCTCGCCGAGATCCAGGACGGCACCTTCGCCAACACCTGGATCGCCGAGTACAAGGCGGGCCTGCCGAAGTACAACGAGTACAAGAAGGCCGACGAGGACCACCTGCTGGAGACCACCGGCAAGAAGCTGCGTTCGCTGATGAGCTGGGTCAACGAGAAGGCCTGAGCCTGCGCGGGCCGTTCGCGCGGCCCGGTTCCGCAACTGCCTTGTACAAGTAGGCTGCTCCCGTCCGGGTGATTTCGCCGGACGGGAGCAGCCTGGCAGCCAGCCCGTCGATACACTCCGAGTGCGCGTCAGGCCCACAGCGTCGTGCGTCTACCTACGCGGCATGCCACCTTCCCCCGCCCTTCCACGCCACCTACGTGCCGGGGGAACCGCAGAGTTAAGGACACACTGTCGTGAGCACTGTGACATCCAAGACCGCCGTCGTTCTGATCGCCGAAGAGCTGTCGCCCGCCACCGTCGACGCCCTCGGACCCGACTTCGAGATCCGCCACTGCAACGGCGCCGACCGCACCGAGCTGCTCACCGCGATCGCCGACGTCGACGCGATCCTGATCCGCTCCGCCACCAAGGTCGACGCCGAGGCGCTGGCCGCCGCCCGCAAGCTCAAGGTGGTCGCCCGAGCCGGCGTCGGTCTGGACAACGTGGACGTCGCCGCGGCCACCAAGGCCGGCGTGATGGTCGTCAACGCGCCGACCTCCAACATCGTCACCGCCGCCGAACTCGCCTGCGGCCTCCTGATCTCCGTCGCCCGCAACATCGCGCCGGCCAACGCCGCGCTCAAGCAGGGCGAGTGGAAGCGCAACAAGTACACCGGCGTCGAGCTGAGCGAGAAGACCCTCGGCGTCGTCGGCCTCGGCCGGATCGGCGTCCTGGTCGCCCAGCGGATGTCCGCGTTCGGGATGAAGATCGTCGCGTACGACCCCTACATCCAGGCCGCCCGCGCCGCCCAGATGGGCGTCAAGCTGGTCACCCTGGAGGAGCTGCTGGAGGTCTCGGACTTCATCACCGTCCACCTCCCCAAGACCCCCGAGACGATCGGCCTGATCGGCGACGAGGCGCTGCACAAGGTCAAGCCGACCGTGCGCATCGTGAACGCCGCCCGCGGCGGCATCGTGGACGAGGAGGCGCTCGCGAGCGCGCTGCGCGACGGCCGGGTGGCCGGCGCGGGCCTCGACGTGTACGCCAAGGAGCCGTGCACCGACTCCCCGCTGTTCGCCTTCGACAACGTGGTCGCCACCCCGCACCTGGGCGCCTCCACCGACGAGGCGCAGGAGAAGGCGGGCATCGCGGTCGCCAGGTCGGTGCGCCTCGCGCTCGCCGGCGAGCTCGTACCGGACGCCGTGAACGTCCAGGGCGGCGTGATCGCCGAGGACGTCCGTCCGGGCCTGCCGCTGGCCGAGAAGCTCGGCCGGATCTTCACCGCGCTGGCCGGCGAGGTCGCCGTCCGGCTCGACGTCGAGGTCCGCGGCGAGATCACCCAGCACGACGTGAAGGTGCTCGAACTGTCCGCGCTGAAGGGCGTGTTCGAGGACGTGGTGGCGGAGACGGTGTCCTACGTCAACGCCCCGCTGTTCGCCCAGGAGCGCGGTGTCGAGGTCCGTCTGACGACCTCCAGCGAGAGCCCCGAGCACCGCAACGTGATCACCGTGCGCGGCACCCTCGCCGACGGCGAGGAGATCGCCATCTCCGGCACGCTGGCCGGCCCCAAGCAGACCCAGAAGATCGTCGGCGTGGACGCCTTCGACGTGGACGTGGCGCTCACCGACCACATGGCCTTCTTCAAGTACGAGGACCGCCCCGGCGTGGTCGGCGTGCTCGGCCGCCACCTCGGCGACGCCGGCATCAACATCGCCGGCATGCAGGTCGCCCGCGACGGCGGCGGCGCGCTGGCCTCCCTCACCGTGGACAGCGAGATCCCGCAGGACGTGCTGTCGGCGATCGCCGCCGAGATCGGCGCCCGCTTCGCGCGCTCGGTCGACCTGGGCTGATCCTCCGGGCCCCGTGCCCGTCGTCCCGCGCAGGGCCCGGACCGCCGATCGATCGGCGGTACGGGCCCTGCTGCACGTTCCCGGGTGGCTCCCGTCTCAGATACTAGGAAATCCGAGTATTCGTGCAGACACGGCCGGAACCGGGTCGTACCGTGGAAGAGCCATACGGTGTGCCGCCCCTGTAGCCAGGGCGCGCGGCCCGTGTGCGCGTGCGCCCTCACGGGCAGGCGACCCCTGCTCCCGCGCGCTCCATCCCGTCGCCACCGCCACCCTCCCCGGGACGCGCGGCGCCTCCGTCTCCCACCCCCGCGCTCGCCCTCGGCAGCGCCGCTTCCAAGGAGCCAGGTATGCCCCCCACCGCCGACCGCCACGCCGCCACCGCGACCGCCACGACCCCCGTCCGCGCCCCGCGCCGCCGTCGGGCCGCCGAGCGCACCCCCTTCGCGGCCGCCGCCCTGCAGCGCTCGCTGGACCGCCGGGACAACGGCGGCGTGACCGGCCACCACTGACCGGCCGCCACTAGGCGGCACCGCGGGTGGCGTTCATCGGCCGACTGGGCCGAACGGGCTGATGGTGCGTCACTCCGTAGAGTGCAACCTCGTTCCATTCGAGGGAAGTTGCTCGCCCGGGCCGGCGCGATCATCCTAATTTGGGGCCCCCGGAAGGGTGATCGACGTCTGCGCGGGCGGGCGTCAGCGGCACCGAGTGCGGATCAGTCCCCCCTGCCGGGGGAGAGGGCCCAGTGCGTCTGCCACCCGTCCGCCGACCCTTCGTCCGGATCGGCCTCACCCTGACCCTGCTGGCCGGGAGCGCCGTCCTCGCCGCCACCCCGGCGGCGGGCGGACCACTGACCGCCGGACCACCGACCGCCGGACCACCGTCCGCGGGACCACCGGGGGCCGGTCGAACGGCCTCCGTCCTGCTCGAACTCGGCACCGAGGCGGCCGGCCCCGCCTGGCGGCGCGCCGCCGACGGGGCCCGGCGGGAGCAGCGCCCCCCGGAGGCCGTCCGCCAGGAGGCCGCGCGGGCCGGCGCCGCCCAGCGGGCCCGCGCGGGCGACGCGCTCGACCGGCTCGCCGGCGCCGTCCACCGGGCCGCGCCCGCCGTCCGCGAGCTCTACCGCACCCGCACCCTGCTCACCGGCCTCGCCGTCGAGGCGCCCGCCGACCGGCTGCCCGCGCTGCGGGCGCTGCCCGGCGTCCGGGCCGTCCACCCGATCGTCGCCAAGCGGCGCGACAACGCCCACTCCGTCCCGCTGACCGGCGCCCCGCAGGTCTGGGCCGGCGGCTCCGCACCCGCCGGCAACACCGGGAAGGGCGTGCGGATCGGGATCATCGACAGCGGCATCGACTACACCCACGCCGACTTCGGCGGTCCCGGCACCGAGGAGGCCTTCCGTTCGGTCGAGCGCGGCAAGCCCGCGCCGCCCGCGCTGTTCCCCAACGCCAAGGTGATCGGCGGCAAGGACCTGGTCGGCGACGACTACGACCCGGACCCGGCCTCCCCGCACCACCAGCCGGTCCCGCACCCCGGCGACAACCCGCTCGACTGCGTGCGCAACGGGCACGGCACCCACGTCGCCGGCACCGCGGCCGGGTACGGCGTCACCGCCGACGGCCGGCCGTACACCGGCCCGTACGGGCCCGGACTCGACCCGGCCGCGTTCAGGATCGGCCCCGGCGCCGCCCCCGGCGCCCAGCTGTACGCGATCCGGGTGTTCGGCTGCGACGGCTCCACCGACCGGCTCACCGAGGCCCTCGACCTGGCCGCCGACCCGAACGGCGACGGCGACCTGGCCGACCGGCTCGACGTCGTCAACCTCTCGCTCGGCAGCCGCTTCGGCAGCGCCGACGACACCGACGCCCTGGCCGTCGACCGGCTCGCCGCGTTGGGCACCGTCGTGGTCGCGGCCGCGGGCAACGAGGGCGACGTCTACGGCATCGGCGGCAGCCCCGGCACCGCCGCCCGGGCGATCACCGTCGCCGCCTCCGTCCACGGGCACGCCGACGTGGACGGCATCACCGTGCTCGCCCCCGCCACCCTGGCCGGCATCGTCCCGGCGCACTGGAGCGAGCGCTACCAGGGCTGGGCCGGCACCGAGGTGAGCGGTGAACTCGCCCTGCCCGCTGACCAGTCGGACGGCTGCGCCGCCTTCGACGAGGCCGACCGGCAGCGGCTGGCCGGCAAGATCGCCGTGCTCGCCTGGACGACCAGGGACGCCGACCGGGCCTGCAACTCCGGCCCGCGCGCCGACCACGCCGCCGACGCGGGCGCGATCGGCGCGCTGTACGCCGCCGACACCGACCACCTCGCCGAGATCGCCGGCGACGACCGCGTCCCGGTCGCCCTGCTGGCCCGCGCCGACGGCGAACGCCTGCGGCAGGCAGCGGCCGCCGGGCCGGTGCGGGTCCGGCTCGCCGCCCCCGGCAACCCCCTGCACGGCTCCGTCGGACAGGACCAGCCGGCCCGGACCGACACCCTCACCGACTTCACCTCGCGCGGCATCGGCGTGCCCGGCGTGGTCAAACCCGACCTGGCGGCGCCCGGCGAGACCATCTGGTCCGCCCTGGTCGGCAGCGGCACCGGGGGCCAGCGCGAGAACGGCACCTCCATGGCCAGCCCGCACGTCGCCGGGCTCGCCGCGCTGGTCCGCGCCGCACACCCGGACTGGCCGGTCGAGCAGGTCAAGGCCGCGCTGATGAACACCACCACGGACACCTACGTCGGCGACGACCACGGCGGGCCGGTCTACGGGCCCGAGCGCACCGGGGCCGGGCGGGTCCGGGTCGACCAGGCGGTCCGCACGCCCGTCGTCGCCTACGCCGCGGGGGAGGGCGCCGAGGAGGGCGGCGTCGGCGTCTCGTTCGGACCCGTCGAAGTCGGCGGGCCGACGGCGCTCACCCGGGAGATCGAGGTCCGCAACCACTCCGACCGGCCGCTGGGCTACCGCACCGGCTACACGGCGGCCACCGAACTGCCCGGGGCCTCCTTCCGGGTGAGCCCGGACCGGGTCGACGTCCCGGCCGGCGGCACCGCGCGGGTGCGGGTGACGCTCTCCGTCCCCGGGCGGCTGGGCCGCGCGCCCGACCCCACCATCGACACCACGCAGGGCGGCAGGGCGCGCAGCTACCGCGGTGAACTCTCCGGGCGGGTGCTGCTGACACCGGTCGCGGACGCCCTGCCGCAGCTGCGGGTCCCGGTGCTCGCCGCCCCGCGGCCGACGAGCGACCTCGCGGCGACGGCCACCGCCCGCACCGCGCGGGACGGCACCTTCGTCACGCTCGGCGGCAGCTCGGCGCCCGGCGCGGCACCCGGACTGGTCACCGCCCTCGCCCTCGGCGGCGAAGGCGCCCGCTGGGCCGACTGCCCGCCCGTCAGCGCCGCCACTCCCGGGCCGGGCGCGGCCACCCCCGGGCCGGGCGCGGGCATCCGGCCCGACGGTGCGGGGGAGGGCACCGACCCCGCGCAGGACCTCTGCGTCGAGCACCCCGCCGAACGGGCCGCGAACCTGCGCGCGGCCGGCGCCGCCGTCGACGCCGACACGCTCTACGTGGGCGCGCAGTCGTGGGCCGCCTCGGCCACCCCGGTCGGGCTGTACGGCGTGCGGGTCGCGCTGGACACCGACGGGGACGGCAGCACCGACGTCATCCTCAAGGCCGACCGGCTGCGCGGCAGCGACGTCCTGGTCTCCCGCGCCCTCGACGCCCGCACCGGGGACGAACTCGACGTCCAGCCGCTCAACGCCCGCTGGGGCGACACCGACACCGCGCTGCTGGACAGCGACGTGGTCGTGCTGCCCGTCCGGCTGAGCGCCCTGCCCGGCGTCGGCCCCGGCCACAGCACCGTCCACTACGGCGTCTGGACCGGCGTCGCCGCCTCCGGCACACCGGACCCGGCCGAGGCCTACGCCGCCATCGGCCTGCGCGGCACCCGGCCGACCGTCCCGCTGGACGTCCTGCACCCGGCCCTCACCGCCCGGGTCGGCCTCACCGGCCCCCCGGCGGTCATGGCGCCCGTCGGCCCGGGCGGCTTCCTCGCCGTGCACCGCACGGCGGGCGGCGGCTCCGGGCTCCTGCTGCTGCACCACCTCAACCGGGGTGAGCGGCGGGCGCAGGTGCTGACCCTGCCCTGACCGGGCGGGCCGGGACCACCCGGGGGCGGTTCGCCGACAGCGGTCGGCGGGCCGCCCCCTACGCGTCCCGGGCGTCCCCGGACGCCCCGGTGCCGCCGGTGTCCCTGGTCTCCCCCGTGTCGCGGACGCCGCCGGTGCCCCCGGTGTCCCCGGTCGCCAGGGCGGTGCGTCGGTCGCGGCGGGGCGTGCGGGTGGGGCGGCGGGACAGTCGGCTGAAGACGGCGACCAGGGCGAGGGCGCCGGCCGTGGCCGAGCTGACGGTGAGCCCCTCGGTGAGGCCCGGTGGGCGGAACGAGCAGGCGATCCGGGAGGCGCCGGGGCCGAGCGGCACCCCGATCATGCCCAGGACCGGCGTGGGGACGGCGGGCAGGCCGCCGTCGACGGCGCAGGTCCAGCCCTCGGTGGCCGGGACGGAGAGCAGCGCGATGCCGGTGGAACCCGTCGGGAGGGTCGCCGCCAGGGTGTGCCCGTTCGCCTCGACCCGGGTCGCGCCGGTCGCGGTGAGCCGGGCGACGGCGGCGTCCAGGGCGCCGGTGCGCAGACAGCCGATCGGCCGGGCGGGGACCTGGCTGACGGTGTCGGACCGCAGCGTCACCCGGACCACCCCGTCCGCCGGGACGGTCCCCAGCCGGTGGATCGCCACGGCCGTGGTCGGCTGCTCGCCGTCGCTGCGGTAGCTGGTGCCGAGGCCGCTGACCGTGCCCCGGTACCAGACGCCGTGGAAGAACGCCGTCGAGCCGGGCGTGCAGGCGGCGGTGAGGACGGTGCCCCCGCCGCCGGACGGCACCGACCAGCCGCTGGTGCCGTGCAGGGTGGGCGCCAGGCCGCCGTCCGGAACGGGCAGCGGGGCGTCGTACACCTGGCTGCCGAGCAGCGACTCCTGCCGGGACCACACCGAGGAGGTCTCCGGCCGGGCGCCCGGCGGCATGACGGTCACCGGCGGCGGCGCGGCCGCCCGGACGGAGGTGAAGCCGAACGGCGGCGGTCCGTCGTCCAGGTGCGCGCGGACGGCGAACAGGGCCTGCCCGACCGGGTCGGTGACGCTCTCGGTCTGCCGCCCACCGGCCGTCCAGCCCGCACCGAGGTCGTGCATCAGCAGCGCGGCGGCGGTCGGCAGGTAGCTGCTGAAGTAGCCGCCGCCCTGGCCGCCCAGCAGCAGCGGATCGTTGGGGGTGAAGGCGTGCGGGCCGGGGTCGCTGCGGCCGCGCGGCCAGTCGTCGGCGGCGCGGACCGCCGCGTGCCCGGCCCGCACGGCCGCCGGGGGGACGCTGCCGGAAGGCGCCGCGCCGAGCGCCGCGTACCCGGACCAGACGGCGTTGCCGAGCACCGCGCCGCCGATCACCCAGGTGGCGACGGTGTTCGCCCGCCGGTCGGTGTGCCGGCGGTCCAGGACCCACAGCGCGGCGAGCAGGACGGCACCGCCGGCGGTCAGCAGCACCCAGGTGGCGGGGCGGACCGAGTGCCGGCCCGCCGCCAGCCCGGCGATCACCGCGACCACGGCGGCGCCGCCCAGCAGGGTCGGCGGGTCCGGCCGGTGCGCCAGCGACACCCAGCCGGCCAGCACCAGCAGGCCGCTGAGCACGAAGGCGACCCGGTACGGTCCGCCGGCCGGGATCGCCAGACCGTGCCAGACCAGGACGGTCGGGGTCCAGACGAAACCGAGCCCCACCACCACCAGCGCCGCGCACCACACCGCCCGCACCCGCGGCCGCACCCGCCGGTTGAACGGCAGCCCGCACACCAGCAGCAGCCCCAGCAGGCCGATCGCCACGTCCGGCAGACCCCGCCCGCCGTGGGTGGCGGGCAGCAACTGGGCGAGGTGCCCGCCCAGGCCGGACGGGCCGAGCGGCTCGACCGGCGACTCCGGCTGGGCCTCCCGCGCGGCCCGGACCGCGACGAACAGCACCGGGGAGGCGAGCAGCACTCCGGCGGCGGCCATGGTGACCGCCCGGCCGGTGGCCCTGACCCCCTGACGGAACGGCCGGGAGGTGGCGAACAGCCGTACGGCGAACAGGAGTCCGGCGGCCAGGGTGGCCAGCGCGGCGGTGTACAGGTTGCCCGCCCAGGCCAGGGCGACGCACAGCGTCCCGGTCACCCAGCGCCGCTCGTGCAGGCACCAGTCGGCGGCGAGGCCGAGCAGCGGCAGCGAGACCAGGCCCCAGAGCCACATCGGCGCGGCCCCGCCGACGTCCAGCACCCAGGCGCACAGCCCGTACCCGACGGCGGCGAGCGCCCGAAGCCGGTGGGGGCCGGGGTGGAGGCGGCCGAGCAGGCGGGCCATCGCCGCGGTGCCGAGGCCGATGGTGGCGAGGGTGACGAGGAGGACGGCGAGCTCGCCCCGGTCGCGGGGGAGGAACGCGGTGAGCCAGGAGAACGGGTTCATCAGGTAGGCGAAGAAGTCCGCCAGGAACGGGACGCCGTAGCCGCTGTTCCAGTTGAACAGCAGGTCCCCGGTGGCCTGCCCGTGCAGCAGGTCCCACAGGTGGGCGTGGTACGGCACCGCGATCGCGTCCGCCCCGGCCGGCCACGTCCCGCGCAGCCCCGCCGCCAGCGCGTACCCGCCCGTCGCCAGGCCGGCCGCGCCCCCGCAGACCAGCAACTCCCGCCGCCGCTCGGCCCTCACCCGCACGCCCCGTTCTGCCAGTGACCCCGGACCAGTGACCCGGACCTCGCCACCCTAAGCGCGCCCCCGGCGCGGGAAACGACGTACGCGCTCCTTCGAAGGAGTGGCGTCCGGGAGGGCCTTGCCGAGTAGCCTGGGAAGGCCGTCAGGATGCCCGTATGGGAGGAACCATGAGCATCGAGCAGTACCCCGACTGGCTTCGCCCGCCGGTTGGCGGATACACCGCCGAAGACTTGGACCGGCTGCCGGATCTCCCGCCGCACACCGAGCTGATCGACGGGAGCCTGATCTTCGTGAGCCCGCAGACCATCTTCCATATGTCGACGCTCCGCGTCCTGGAGTGGGCGCTGGTGAGGGCCGTTCCGCCCGGATGGGCCGTGTGGCGAGAGATGACGATCATGCTCAACCGGCGCAACAGGCTGGAGCCGGATCTCCTGGTTGTCGACAAGCGGGTCAACAGCGGCCCCAGGGGGCGGAAGGGAACCTCTTGCCAGCCGGAGGACGTGCTACTGGCGGTGGAGGTTGTGTCCGAGGAGTCGCAGGAGCGTGACCGGGATACCAAGCCCCGGAAATACGCTGCGGCCGGTATCGCCCATTTCTGGAGGGTGGAAGATGACGACGACGGCCGTCCGGTCGTCTACGTGTACGAGCTGGACCCGGCCACCAGGGCGTATGGCCTGACCGGGATCTACCACAAGCAGTTGAAGGTGGACCGGCCGTTCCCGGTTGAGATCGACCTGACCGATGCGTCCGAATAGTGGACGCCAGGTGTCAACCCCTGGGACGGCGGAGTAGGGTCCGAGCATGTCTCGCACCATTCGTCTCGCAGTTGTCCCGGGTGACGGCATCGGCCAGGAAGTGGTGGCCGAAGGCCTCAAGGTCCTGGGCGCCGTGCTTCCCGCCGATGTGAAGCTGGAGACCACCGAGTACGACCTCGGGGCCCGGCGCTACCACCGGACGGGGGAGACGCTGCCGGACGACGTGCTGGCGGAGCTGAAGTCGCACGACGCGATCCTGCTGGGCGCCATCGGTGACCCGAGCGTTCCGTCGGGGGTGCTGGAGCGCGGGCTGCTGCTCAAGCTGCGGTTCGCCTTCGACCACCACATCAACCTGCGTCCGGGCCGTCTCTTCCCCGGGGTGAAGTCCCCGCTGGCCGGCGAGCCGGACATCGACTTCGTGGTCGTCCGCGAGGGCACCGAGGGCCCGTACGTCGGCAACGGCGGCACGCTGCGCACCGGGACGCCGCAGGAGGTGGCCACCGAGGTCAGCCTGAACACCGCGTACGGCATCGAGCGCGTGGTGCGCGACGCCTACCGCCGGGCCCAGGCGCGGCCGCGCAAGAAGCTCACCCTGGTGCACAAGAACAACGTGCTGGTGCACGCCGGGCACCTGTGGACGCGGATCTTCGCCGCGGTCGGCGAGGAGTTCCCCGAGGTCACCACCGACTACCTGCATGTCGACGCGGCGACCATCTTCTTCGTCACCCAGCCCGAGCGCTTCGACGTGATCGTCACCGACAACCTGTTCGGCGACATCCTGACCGACCTGGCCGCGGCCGTCACCGGCGGCATCGGCCTGGCCGCGAGCGGCAACATCAACCCGAGCGGCGAGTTCCCGTCGATGTTCGAGCCGGTGCACGGCTCGGCGCCGGACATCGCCGGCCAGGGCAAGGCCGACCCGACCGCCACCGTGCTGTCCGTCGCCATGCTGCTGGAGCACCTCGGCTTCGCCGCCGAGGCCGCCCGGGTCGAGGCCGCCGTCGCGGCGGACCTGGCCGAGCGCTCCGGCACCCGCAGCACCTCCCAGGTCGGCGACGCGCTCGCCGGGCGAGTATCCGGCTAGCGGGCCGGATCCGACAGCGGGGTTCCGGCTAGCGGGCCGGATCCGACAGCGGGGTTCCGGCTAGCGGGCCGGATCCGACAGCGGAGTTCCGGCCGACGGGCCGGACCCACAAGGTGTCCGGCCAGCTGGGCCGGACCGCATAACCGCAGCTTGCAGCTCTCAAAGGAGCCGGCGGCTGTTCGGCACGGCCCTCTGGATGCGAGTATCGACAGTGGGCCGTGTCGCTGTGCGTTCGTTCCGGCGTTCGATCGCCGGTACGTCCTTGCGGCGGTGGGGCCCGGACCAACCCCACGGTGAAGGAAACAGCCATGAGCACGCCCACCCAGGCGCCCATCACGTTCGACCTCAAGCCCTCCGCCCACCCGCTGCCCGCAGCGGAGCGCGAGGCCCGGCTGACCAACCCCGGCTTCGGCCGTGTCTTCACCGACCACATGGTCACCGTCCGCTGGACCGAGGGCGTGGGGTGGCACGACGCCCAGCTGGCGCCGTACGCGCCGCTGGAGATCGACCCGGCGAACATGACCCTGCACTACGGTCAGGCGATCTTCGAGGGCCTGAAGGCCTACCGCCAGGCCGACGGCTCCATCGCCACCTTCCGCCCGGAGGCCAACGCCGCCCGCTTCCAGGCCTCGGCCCGCCGCCTGGCGATGCCGGAGCTGCCGGTCGAGACCTTCGTCGAGGCCGTGGAGCTGCTGGTCCGGCAGGAGCAGGAGTGGGTCCCGAACGAGCCGGAGCAGAGCCTCTACCTGCGTCCGTTCATGTTCGCCACCGAGGTCGGCCTGGGTGTCCGACCGGCCAACTCCTACCTCTTCATGATCATCGCCTCGCCGGCCGGTGCCTACTTCCAGGGCGGCATCAAGCCGGTCTCGGTCTGGCTGTCCAAGGAGTACGTCCGGGCCGCGCCCGGCGGCACCGGCGCGGCCAAGTGCGCGGGCAACTACGCCGCCTCGCTGGTCGCCCAGGCCCAGGCCGCCGAGAAGGGCTGCGACCAGGTGGTCTGGCTCGACGCCGCCGAGCACCGGTGGGTCGAGGAGATGGGCGGCATGAACCTGTACTTCGTCTTCGGCGAGGGCAAGGACGCGAAGATCGTCACCCCGGAGCTGTCCGGCGCCCTGCTGCCCGGCATCACCCGCGACTCGCTGCTCCAGCTCGCCTCCGACCTCGGCTACGCCGTCGAGGAGCGGAAGATCTCCACCGACGAGTGGCAGCAGGCCAACGCCGACGGCACCCTCACCGAGGTCTTCGCCTGCGGCACCGCCGCCGTCATCACCCCGGTCGGTTCGGTGAAGTCCGCCGCCGCCGACTGGACCGTCGGCACCGGCGAGCCGGGCCCGATCACCATGGAGCTGCGCAAGGCGCTGCTGTCGATCCAGGGCGGCCAGAACGCCGACACCCACGGCTGGCTGCACAAGATCGTCTGATTCCGGAACGCCCGCACCGGCTCCGGCCTGCCGTGTTTCGCATCGCGAGACGGGCGGGCCGGATCCCGGGAGCTGTGCCAGACTGCCAGCGTGTCCTCGCTTTCGCTGATTATCGGCAGCAGGCGCGCCGGTCCGCAGTGACCGCTCCCGCAGGACCCGATGCGGAGCGACCACGAGCGTCCAGACCCGCGCGCAGACCTCTCGCACCCGCGAGGGGTCTTTTGCTTTGTGGGCACCGCCCCGCCGAGCACCGCCACCCGGACCGGCCGAGGCCCCCACGAAGGGCCCGGGGACACCGGGGCCGCGCGCGAGATCCTGGACAGTGGAGCCGGGACCAGAAAATCCGGCCAGAGCAGTACGAACCTCCCCGAACGGAGAACCAGGGGTCATGACCGAGGTCAGCCGTACCGACGACAGTTTCCACGTGTTCGACACCACGCTGCGCGACGGCGCCCAGCGCGAGGGCATCAACCTGACGGTGGCGGACAAGCTGGCCATCGCCCGGCACCTGGACGAGTTCGGGGTCGGCTTCATCGAGGGCGGCTGGCCCGGGGCCAACCCCCGCGACACCGAGTTCTTCGCCCGGGCCGCCGCCGAGCTGGAGCTGGAGCACGCGCAGCTGGTCGCCTTCGGAGCCACCCGCCGGGCCGGCGGCCGGGCCGCGGACGACCCGCAGCTGGCCGCGCTGGTCGGCTCCGGTGCCCCCGTGATCACCCTGGTCGCCAAGGCGCACGACCGGCACGTGGAACTGGCGCTGCGCACCACCCTGGACGAGAACCTGGAGATGATCCGGGACAGCGTCGAGTTCCTGCGCTCCCGGGACCGCCGGGTGTTCATCGACTGCGAGCACTTCTTCGACGGCTACCGGGCGAACCGGGAGTACGCCCTCGCCGTGGTCCGCACCGCGCACGAGGCCGGCGCGGACGTGGTGGTGCTCTGCGACACCAACGGCGGGATGCTGCCGGCCGGTGTCCGGGACACCGTCGCCGACGTCCTGGCGGCGACCGGCGCCCGGCTCGGCATCCACGCCCAGGACGACACCGGTTGCGCGGTGGCCAACACCCTGGCCGCGGTGGACGCCGGCGCCACCCACGTCCAGTGCACGGCCAACGGCTACGGCGAGCGGGTCGGCAACGCCAATCTGTTCCCGGTGGTCGGCGCCCTGGAGATCAAGTACGACCGCCGGGTGCTGCCCGCGGGCAGGCTGCCCGAGATGACCCGGATCTCGCACGCGATCGCCGAGCTGGTCAACCTGGCGCCCTCCACCCACCAGCCGTACGTCGGCTACTCGGCCTTCGCCCACAAGGCGGGACTGCACGCCTCCGCGATCAAGGTCGATCCGGACCTGTACCAGCACATCGACCCCGAGCGGGTCGGCAACACCATGCGGATGCTGGTCTCCGACATGGCCGGCCGGGCCTCCGTCGAACTCAAGGGCAAGGAACTCGGCTACGACCTGTCCACCGACCGGGACCTGGCGGGCCGGGTGGTCGCCAAGGTGAAGGAGCAGGAGAACCTCGGCTACACCTACGAGTCCGCCGACGCCTCCTTCGAGCTGCTGCTGCGCGACGAGGTGCGCGGCAGCCGGGAGCGCTTCTACACCCTGGAGTCCTGGCGGACCATCAGCGAGCAGGGCCCGAACGGGGTTTCCGGCAACGAGGCGACCGTCAAGCTCTGGGCCAAGGGCGAGCGCCGTACCGCCGTCGGCGAGGGCAACGGCCCGGTGGACGCGCTGGACCAGGCCCTGCGCACCGCGCTGGAGGGCATCTACCCGCCGCTGGCCACCTTCGAGCTGGTGGACTACAAGGTCCGCATCCTGGAGGGCCAGCACGGCACCGGGTCCAAGACGCGGGTGCTGGTCGAGTCGACCGACGGCACGTCGACCTGGTCCACCGTCGGCGTCGCGGACAACGTGGTCGCCGCCTCCTGGCTGGCGCTGGAGGACGCGTACACCTACGGCCTGGTCCGCGCCGGGCTGGAGCCCACCGAGTAACCGGCCGGGGGCAGGGCCGTGGCCCGTCGGACTCCGCGCGGGGTCCGACGGGCCACGTGTGCCTGGGTCACCGCAGTCGGGCGAGCAGTGCGTGTTCGACGAGCGTGATGAGGGCGCTCTTGGCGCTGTCGCGGCGGCGTGCGTCCAAGGTGACGACCGGGGTGTCGGCGCCGAGCTGGAGGGCCTCGCGGACCTCGTCGGCGGTGTGGGGCTGGTGTCCGTCGAAGCCGTTGAG
>NZ_JBHWCL010000026.1:0-80038 GCF_042735125.1 Kitasatospora sp. NPDC059599
GGGGGCCGTATGGCACCGGTCTTTGGGCGCCCCACCTGGCTGGGGTTCCCGGCCATGTGCGGTCTGGGGCGCCGCTGCCAGGGGGGGCTACGTCCTCGCGCGGGGGGGCCCCAGGTGCTCGGTGGGCCGCCCCGGCTAGTTGAGCTCGCCGACCTGGATCCGTGGGGGACGGATCGGAGGGCGGCAGTTCCGCATCGCACCCGGGTGGGGGCGCTCGTCGCGGTCAACGAGGGGGAAGGCTCTCAGGCGCGGTCGCCGGCAGCGCGGTGATGAGCGAGCGCTCGCGCACGAAGTCGGCGTAGCAGTGCCAGGACGGTCCCCTGGGGGGACCTTCTAATTCGACCCGTGGGATTGGTAGTTGGTACCCCTTCAGGGGCGATGAGTACCCGGGATACAGCCTTCTGGTTGCCGATTACGCCCAGATGTTGATACCCCTTCCGAGGGGCGATGAGGAAGCGGCACTGCTTTTCAAGACCGCTAGGCGAATGGTGTTGTTGCCCCTGCTGCGGGATGTTGAGTGCGCTGCAGTGCAGCCCTGATGCTACTGGCGGTCGTCACACGACCTGGCCGGTTTGGTAGGCGTGCTGGTTGGGGCCTCGGATGGCCAGGAGGCCAAGGTCGGGGTCGTAGTCGGCGTCGAGGATGCGGACGTTGAGGGTCTTCTCGTAGCGGGTGAGTGGGGCGGCCCAGGCGGGCATGGGGATGAGGTACTGGTCAGCGGCGAGTTGTCCCTCCGCGGTGGTGCCCTGGGTGAGTGCGTCGGTGTAGGCGTCGCGGTGTCGTTCGAGGATGGCTTCGGTGCCGTCGAAGAGTTCGTCGAAGGTCTGGGCGAGGTCGGTGCGGTCTGCGAAGGGCCGGCGGAAGGTGAGGAAGGCGTTGTCGAAGGCGTCGCGGTGGTTGGTGACTTCGTCGTGCCAGCGCCGGCCCCAGTCGGTGGTGTAGATGGTGTTGAGCCAGCCGGTTGCGTCGGCTTCGCTGACGATGCGGTGCTGGTGTTCGAGAAGGCGGTGCCAGCCGGCGTCGACCGGTTCGCGGGGGTAGATGCCGTCGGCGTACTCGCCGGGCTGGTTGCGTCGGCGCGTCCAGGCCGGTGTGTGGACGATGACGTCGGCCGGGTCGTAGGCGCCGAGGCGGTTGATGCGGCCGAATCGCTGGAGTAGGGCTTCCAGCGGAGCGGCTGCGGTGAACAGCACGTCGAGGTCGAGGTCGAGGCTGACCTCGACGACCTGGGTGGCGACCAGCAGCCCGGGGCGGCGGTGGGCTGCTGCGCTGGCGAATCGGTGTCGGATGTTCTGCTCGATACGGTTGCGGTCTTGGCGGGTGAAGCGGGAGTGCAGGAGGAAGGCGCTGTCGTCGCCGTGGATGGCCCGGCAGTGCGGGGCGAGTTCGCTGAACAGGGCCAGGGCGTGCGCGACGTTGTTGGCGACGACCAGGACGCTCTGACCGAGGTCGAGCCGAGCGCGAATCTCGTGGGTGGTAGCTGGGTCGGTGAGGTGGTGGTGGCGGACCTGAAGGCGGTGGCGGGGCGGCAGGCCGAGATCGGGGGTGTCCACCAGAGCGGGTGCCTGGGCGAGCGTGTCCTTGAAGAGGTCGGCGAGGACGTCGGGCAGGGTGGCGGAGACGACGGCGATCCGCCCGCCCAGGCGTTCCCACAGCCGGGCCGTGGCGAGGACGTAGCCGAGGCGGCGGGAGTCGTAGGCGTGCAGCTCGTCGAGGATGAATACCGAGTTCGCTGCGTCCACGAGCAGGCCGGCATGGGCCGGGCCCGCGAGGGCGGCGCGGAGTAGCTGGTAGGGCGTGCCCACCCGCACGCTCTCGCGGAGCAGCCGGGTGGCCGCCGCCCTGGCGAGGGCCTTGGTGGCTTCGCTCTGTTGACAGGGCCCGGTCTCCTCCTGCTCCTGGCTGTCGGTGGAGTGGATGGCGGCGGCCAGGTGGTAGGAGGCGGCGCGGGAGTGGGCGACGCCGACCAGGTCCGGGTTGCCGAGGAGGTCGGCGAAGCGGTCGGCCATCGCGTTGATGGAGGCGAGGTAGGGCAGGGTGAAGAAGACTCTGGGCACGCCGCCCGAGTGCTGGGTGAGCTCCGTGACCTGGCGGGCCGCCCACAGCAGCACGGCCTCGGTCTTTCCGCTGCCGGTGGGCGCCCGCAGGAGCAGGTGGCCGGTGGTCTCGGCCGCGCGGATCTGGTGTTCGCGCAGCGCCCGGCCTTTGGCGGCCATCTGCTCTTCAAGGGCGGGCCGGAAGCGGTGGTCGAAGGGCTGGGTGGTGTGGAGGGAGCCGTGGGCGGAGGAGAGGTGGTCGGCGACCGTTACTGCCCCTTGGAGCAGGACGGCGGCCAGGCCGACGTCGGGAGTCACCCGCCGGTCCCAGCGGTGGAGCAGCTCGGTGAGGGTGCGGTGTGCCGCGTCGATGAGGTCGGTACTGCTCAGCGAGCTGGTCTTCGGGGTGGTGGGGAGCATGGCCGCGGTCGCGGTGGTGTGCAGCCAGCCGAGCAGCGCCGTCACCGCGTTCTCGCCGATCGGGCCGATCCGCTTCGCGAGGTCCTCCGGTGTCAGGCCGTCGTAGAGGAAGCGCAGATCGCGGCCGTTGCTTCCGGTCAGTGCGCGGTGGTGGGTGGCGACACCGGCGGCCACCCAGCCGCACAGTTGCTCGTCCGGTACGAGGGCGGGGAGGAACCCGAGGGAGACGACCTCGTGCCTCTCGCCCCAGGATCGGACCCTGCCGAGGAGCATCTGCTGGCAGCCATCGGGGAGCTTGCCGCCGTCGTGGTACAGCCCGCTCAGCTGGGCGGCCGGCCAGAACCGGCCGTCCAGCACATGCTCTGCGGCCTCGATCCGGCCGACCCGCCGGGCGAGCTCGACCCCCGCCGACAATGTGGTCTCCAGATGCACCGTCAGCTCTTCGGGCGGCACGGCGCCGCGGGCGCTTTTGGCCAGCAGCGTCCGTAGGGGATCGGCGCTCGTGCCCAAGGTCGTCTCCTTCTTCTGGGTCAGGCCGGGCTGACGGTGGTGGTGAAGTGGGCGCCGGGGTGGACGGGCGGCAGCAGCAGAACGGCCTGGCCGTCGGCATCCGACCAGCTGCCGGGCACGATGGTGCGGCTGCGGCTGGTGGCGTCGTGCCGGTAGTCGCCCCAGACGGTCCACTCCCGCCCCGGGGCCACTGCGGTCGGCAGTCGCAGCAGCGTGCCCTGGGCCTTGGGGAAGGCGGGGACGACGGCGCTGCGCTGCTCCCCCTCGGCCGGGGTGAGGACGGTGTGGTCGAGGCGGATTCCGACGAGGTCCTGGCTTCGGCCCAGCCGCAGCGGCCACACCGGCCTCCGCAACCGGCCGCGCCATAACTCGGTATCGTCCAGCAGCCAGATGCGCACGGTGGCGTCGGCGAGGAACTCCCGGGTACGCGGGACCGGGGTGGTGGCCTTCCCAGTGGCATCCAGCGGGTGGTAGGTCTCCAAGTCGACCCCGGCCCCGGCGGCGTGGAAGGCCATGGCGAACCGCAGGCCGACATCGACCGCGTCCCAGCCGCCAGCCGCCGCCGCGAGCATCCCGGCGACGGTGGACGGCGGCGGACAGGGATGAGTGACCTGCACACCGGCATACAGGTGGTTGCGGAAGGAGACCACCGGCGCGGTCAGAGTCACCCGCAGCGCCGTGACCGAGGCGGCCGTCATGCCGCGGGGTCCTCGAACCAGGCGTCGTGCTCGCCCGCACCCATCCGGTCGGCCAGGCCGTTGAGGATCACCCGGGGGTGCCCGAAGACCACGGCGCCGCTGTCGACGAGGTCGGCGAGGTCCTTGACCGCCCTCTCACGCTGGTCGCCGAGGAACCCGGGCGCCCAGCCGACCAGCACCGGACCGTCCAGCTCGTCGCGCCACGCCTCGATCTCCTCGCGCAGCACATCGGCCTGGAAGACAGGCCGGCCGTCGTCGGCGCCGACGATCCGGGTGAACGGGTTCACCCCGCCCTTGACCGGAGCGAGCAGCACCAGCGCCGGAGCGCGGTCACCGTAGTGGAGGGCCTGCTTCGCACCGCCGCGCACCGAGGCGAGCGCGCGCAGCACGGTGTCCACCCGCCGCCGGCGCTCTGCCAGGGGCAGCCGCACCGCGCCGACGCTGCGCAGGACCGTCTTCTCGGCACCCGCCTTGACGGCCTCCTCCGCGGCGGCCGGGCTCAGCGCGGTACGCAGCCCAGTGCCGTCCGTCTCGAAGACGCCGACACGGGGAAGGTCCAGGAGCACGTCCCCGGCCAGGACGGCGCTGTAGAGCTCGTGGGAGTGGATCACCGGGTGCTCGCCAGCGGGGAAGTCCCGGCTCATGGTGCCGAAGTCGCTGGTGGGCCGCTGCGGGACGACGGAGACGAACGTGCCGGTCGCCAGCACCGTCTCCCGGCCGTAGCTCTCCTTCTTCACCGCGACCATGTAGCCGAACAGGTCGTCGTCCAGGTGCAGATCGGGGCGGCCCGCGGTGTAAGCCTGCTGCTTGGCGCCGGCGCCGCTGCGGATTACCGGCGATCGCGACTCCTGCACGGGCAGGCTGTCGCGCAGCCAGCGGCGGAACGCCTGCGCGGACACGTACGGGTGGACGTCCCGCCCGACCCGCAACTGCTTGACCTTGCCGTTGTTGTCTTCCGCCAAGCCGTTGTTCGGGGCTCCCGCCACAACATCCAGAACGATCTTGCCAACCAAGTACGTCACTGCTGCTCATCCTCCGTGTCGAACGTCAGGGCTTCGAGGTCGCGGGGATCGAGATCCTCCTCGATCTCCTCTTCCGGTTGCTCGGGCTTCCAGCCGAGCGAGTTCAGCTCCTGCAGCACACCGACCAGGAGCATGTCCCGGTGGAACCAGGCCGGGTTCTGCGAGACCGGGCTGAACAGCAGCTCGAAGCCCCGCTCGGTCACCAGCGGCCCCGCTGCTCCGGCGGGCGGCTTGACGGTCCACTGCACGCCCTGGGATGTGAGCCACCCGCGCAGCTTCGACGGGTCGCGAAGCAGCGTGCGGAAGCTCCGCAACTGGCCGCCGGTGGTGGCGGTGTTCAGCAGCGCGGCCACGTTGCGGGCGGTCCTGGCGATCTCGGCCAGGTCTTTCTCGGTCATCAGCATTACCTCGGTCGCGAAGGAGTTGAGCAGCACGGCCAGGGCCTCGGCCCGGGACCGGTCACGCCCGGTGCGGGTCAGGCAGCCGAGCAGCCGGCCGTGGCCGACGGCCACGATTCGGTCGGGCGAGCGGAAGACGTTGCGGGCCAAGGCCACGAGCCCAGGCGTCGACGCACTGGCGTGGGCGCGAACCAGCTCCGCGAAACCGGCACGCCGATCACCCAGCCGCTGGGTGCGGCGCAGCCACTCGGCCAGCGGCTGCTCCAGCGCGTGGGTCTCCAGCTCCTGGCCGCGGTTGTTGTTGTTGAACACCACGAGGTCGACGGCAGCGCCCATGGGGCGGCGGTGGGTGCGCAGCGCGACAAGTGCGACGACTTCCTGCGCGCCGGTCTGCCGTTTGCTGCCGTCGCCGGTGGCGGCGAGCATCCGGTTGTGGTCGACCTGTTCGGCCACGGCGTGCTGGAGGAAGTCGTCGTCCCAGCTGTGCAGGGCAATGGACGGGCCGCCGGTCAGGCGCACCCCGTAGGGCAGCGCGTAGAAGCTGCACAGACACGGCCAGCACAGGGCCATCCCGTCGTGGCCTCGCGGGGTGGTGTTTCGGTACGACTGGCTCTCGGCGAGCGGCACGTCACTCTTCCCGTAGTACCCGACAGCCTGCCGTGAGCACAGCGAACACACCGTGGGCGGCCAGCCGGACGGAGGGGGCAGAGTCCGCCACTGCTCCACCCGCTCCGTGATCTCGACGTCGGTGCGCTTGCCGTTGCTGGGGTGGTTCATCGCGGTGTTGGGGAAGAAGGAATAGCTGACCTTCAGCCAGAAACCGTCCGGTGCCTTGCTGTCGCGTCCGAGCGCTGCACGCAGCACGTCCCGGGCCATCTGCGACAGCGCCGCCTCGAAATCGGCCTCGCTGGTCTCCTCCGGAGAGCCATCGCCGGCCAGGGCCGCGAGCGCGAACGCCCCCACCCGCTGCAAGGGGTGCGCGGTCAGCACCAGTCGGCCCTGGCCGAGGTCACCGCGAACCGGCGCGCTCATGCCGCCACCCAGCCGAACCCGGCCGAGTTCGCCTGGCCCAGGCCCCAGCTCCACAAAGCCCGCAGCGTCTCCGGCGCTCCCGACAGCTCCACCTCGACGGCGGCCCCAGGCTTGGCACCCTGCCCCACCGCGAACGACCTCTTCGGCCCCACCCAGGACACCGACTCCAAGCTGACCCCGGCATCCAGGCCCAAGGTCTCGGCCTTGCGCCGCAGGTTCCCCTGGAAGTAGCCCGCCCACTCCAACTCAGTCGGCAGCACCCACGCCTGACGCGGCCCGCGCACCCCATCCGGACTGTAGCCGGAGCCCTTCATCACCACCGGAGTGGCCGTCCGCAACACGGCCCGGCCATCCGCGAACTCCGGCGGCTCCACCAGGCCGAGGCCCGTCAGGCGCAGGGCGACCCCGCCCCAGTCCAACAATTCACGCTCCGCGAACCCGGCCGCCAGCGCCTCCACGATGGCCGGCACCGGGCTGCCGAACTCGACCACCCCCCGCCCGCCAGCCGCATACCGCCCCGGCCGCCGACGTGCAGACGAGAACACAGGCGCACCATGCCCGAACGGTGCCATCCCGTGGGGCCCCTCACCGTGCTCGTGCAACCGGCGCCCAAGCTCCGGAGCCACCCGCCCCAGCACGTCGTAGACCACCCCCCGACCAGGGGCCAGCACGCTGCCCCACGGCACCTCCTCCGCCGCCGTCACCACGGCCAGCCGCACCCTCATCCCGCACTCCAACGCTCAAACGGCATGACAAACCAGCAAGCTGACGAACCACCAGCCGCACAGTCCAGGACCCTAAACTGCACCACTGACAGCCGTCACAAGATTGCGCACAGTCACTCACGACCCCGGGCAGCACGCGATGCCGTACCGTTGAACAAGGCCACCCAGACCAACGCCAAGCTGTGCACCGCAGCGCCACGACGTGGCCAACAGCATCACCGGGTTCCCACTGCAGAACCTGGCTCACTGACCAGTCACATCCGGCCTCTGACCTGCAGCTTTACCATCGGGCCTCATCGCCCCTGGGAGGGGTAGCAACATGAGCAGCGGCGGGCAGGTGGGACAGGAGTAGAGGGCCTCATCGCCCCTGGGAGGGGTAGCAACCGGGCCAGAGCGCGAGCGGCGTGCAGGACGACCGGGCGCCTCATCGCCCCTGGGAGGGGTAGTAACCCAGGCATATGAACCTCCTAGCGGCGTAAGGGACGCAGCCTCATCGCCCCAGGGAGGGGTAGCAACACGTAGACGGAGACGAGGTCGTCCAGCACCTGGCGGGCCTCATCGCCCCTGGGAGGGGTAGCAACCGGGTGACCAGCAGCTCGCTCGCGAGGGAACCCCCGGCCTCATCGCCCTTGGGAGGGGTAGCAACACGAGCTGGCGGGTGCTGCGGGACGTCAGGTCGACCGCCTCATCGCCCCTGGGAGGGGTAGCAACGCGCGGCCGTCAGGGTGGATCAGAATGTACGCGGGGGCCTCATGCTCCTGGGAGGGGTAGCAACGGGTAGACGACGGCGGGGGCCGCCCGGCGGCGGTGAGCCTCATCGCCCCTGGGAGGGGCAGCAACGTCTGGAAGGGGTAGTCGGCGAGCAGGTGAGCGACGGCCTCATCGCCCCTGGGAAGGGTGGCAACGACAGGATGCGGTCCGCCTCGGTGCCCTGGGCCCGGGCCTCATCGCCCCTGGGAGGGGTAGCAATATCAGGTGGTCCTGCGTGCCGCCGTAGCTGTAGCGCGTCTCATCGCCCCTGCGAGGCGTAGCAACGGGGTGGAACAGGTGATCAGACAGGTACGGGTTCCGGCCTTATCGCCCCTGGGAGGGGTGGCAACCCGTGATGGCCAGCCATCCCGTACGCCGTCCACTCCGCCCTATCGCCCCTGGGAGGGGTAGCAACCCGTGGATCAGCGGTGCGTGGAGCGGGAGGTCCGCGGTCTTATCGCCCCTGGGAGGGGTAGCAGCAACGCCGGGCCGCACTTGGCGCCGGCGACCAGGCGATCCCTATCTTCCCTGCGAGGGGTAGCAACAGGCCGGGCCCGGTGCTGGCCCGGAGCGAGCCGCCCGCCTCATAGCCCCTGCGGGGGGTGGCAATACGCTGACCGGCAGGGTTCGGGCCAGCCAGCCGCGCGCCTCATCGCCCCTGCGAGGGGTAGCAACGGGCTCGCTGGTCTTCCCCGTTGGGCGGCTTGCGGTGTCTCATCACCCCTGGGAGGGGTAGCAACTCGATCCCGTCTCCGCCGATGTAGTGGCCGATCAGCCCGGTCTTATCACCCCTGCGAGGGGTAGCAACAGGATGACCTGGGTGTGCGCAGCGAGGGTGTGGCCGACCTCATCGCCCCTGCGAGGGGTAGCAACTTGGAGCCGTCCGCGTGTAGGGCGGCGTAGGACCAGCGCCTCATCGCCCCTGGGAGGGGTAGCAACTCCTTGATGGACATGCGCAAGCGGGCCCTGTCCTCTGGTCTCATCGTCCCTGGGAGGGGTAACAACTTGCTGCCGAGTCTCAGAAACGCGGGTGCACACTGCGCCTCATCGGCCCTGGGAGGGGTAACAACCCGCAGGTCGGGCAGGTGATGAGGTGCGGGCCTTCGCCTCATCGTCCCCTGGAGGGGTAGCAACACCCGGGAGACCATCTGGCGGCAGACGCCCACGCGCGCCTCATAACCCCTGGGAGGGGTAGTAACTCCGTGAGCTCGCCGTGGGCGCGCTCGCGCCATGTCGTCTCATCGCCCTCGAAGGGGTGGAAACTTGGTGATCACGGTCAGCGTTCCAGCGCCGGCGAAGGCTCACTGACCCTCGGCGGGGTAGCAACTACCACGGCGTGTCGTCCGTCTCTGGGTCCACGTAGTCTCATCGCCCCCGGATGGGTAACAATGCACTGACGGTCTATCGGATGAAATAGGCATCCCTGGTCTCATTGCCCCTGGGAGGGAGAACAATTCGAGGGTGACGGACAGCAGTTCGGAATGCTTCGCGGACTCATCGCCTCTCGGAGGGGCGACAAGGGCTAGCAACCGGTAGTCCTCGGCATGCAGTGCGCTCCACAGGATCGGCTCATCGCTCCTCGAAGGGGTAGCAACTAGTCTGTGCCGCCATCGAAGAATTGCTCCGCCTGGATGCACCGCCCTTCCGGGGGCAGCAACGGCAGGAGTCCCTGATTAGGGGCCAGCTGGCACGCGATTTATCGCCCCTCGAAGCAGCAACGTGTACTGCGCGTTGATTGTGCTCCGCCGCGCGCTGCGCCCCCTTACGGTGGACTTGCGGTCCTTATCGCCCCTGGGAGGGGTAGCAACTCCCATACGTCGTACCGCACGGGAGTATCCGGCGTAGGTTCATCGCACCTCGGAGGAGTAGAAACGTGATCCAAGTGACCACCAGACGCACGAACACCAGCTGCTCATCGCCCCTCGGAGGGGTCGCAACGGGCTGGCAATGTAGACCGGGGTGATGACGTAGGCGTCTCATCGCCCTTCGGAGGGGCAACAACGTGATCAAGGAGAATGCCGTCCGCTGGCCGCGGTCGGCTGATCGCCCCTCTCGGGGGTACCAATATTGTGTTCCGCGTACCCGCGCCGTTGAGCAGGTTAACGATCAGCCAGGCATTGACCTTGCAGCAAGTCTCATAGCCCATTGGAGGGGCTGCAATGTGGTGGCGGGCACCCGACGCATGTCCAGCGCGCCGGTCCTCATCGCCCCGCAGGGGCAGCAACGTGATGCCGTGGATGTGGGTGGCGTGGATCGGCGCCGACTCATCGCCCCTCGGAGGGGGGTAACAACCCCTTGACGTCTCCGGGGACCACGACCATGTGGCAATCTCATCGCCTCTTGGAGGGGTGACAATCATTGCAGCATGCGGGCCTTGTGGAGCTGGCCCGCCCATCTCATCACACCCTCGGAGGGGTAGCAACGAGTACTCCAGGATGTCGAAGGTGCCGCGGAAATCGAGGCTCATCGCCCCTCGGAGGGGTAACAACATCTGCGCACACCGCTGCAGGAGGTAGGAGCACGCTGTCTCATTGCCCGTTGGAGGGGTAGCAACTCGTCGGTGTACATCTCACGTTTCGCTACGGCCAGGCTCATTGCCCTGGGCAGGGGCAGCAACGTGACGATCAGGCCGTCAGCGAGCGCGACGTACCGATCTCATCACCCCTCGGAGGGGTAGCAATCCCTTAAAGCCGAGGATCGGCGCGAAGGCGCCGCAGCGTCATCACCCTTTTAGAGAGGCAGCAACGGTGCTGTGCCAGCCGGCGTCCTGCAGCGTTCGGATCAGGGCGCGCCGGTCGGTGGGGGGGCTTGAGGGCGGGGTGGTCCTCACCGGTCCAGTTGATGCGTGATCCGGTGCGGGCGAGCGGCTCGGTCACGGCTGTGACGAACTCGGGCGGGTCTGCTTGGAGAGGGCGAGCTGCCACTGGGGCGGAGCGAGCGGATCCCGAGAGACGGCGATGTGCCACCAGGCTCCTGGGTCTAGCTGCCCGTCGGCGAGCCGGAAGCGGTGGTCCGGGCTCCAGGCGAACGACCGGCTCAGCTCCTGCGCGTTGCCGTGGCCCCAGCCCCACTGCTCGACGAGCCGCTCGAAAGGCGCGTTGCTGAACTCGCGGCCGGCCAGGTAGGCGGGGGTGACGTCGATCGTCGTGTCGTGGTCGGTGGCGTTTCTTCGGTGGCTCTCAGCGGCGGGCGCCGGTTCGGGTGGCGGTGTCGGATGCTACTGCCCTCGACGTCAGGGGTGCCGGTGTTTCGGCGCGATCGCCCGGCGCCGGGCTCGGGCGGCTTCGTGTCCGGGCGGCGGTGGCACGGCGCACGTCCAGCGGGGTCGGCGGGGAGGAGAGTTCGGTCACCTCAGCGGCGCCGATCACCAGGTCGCCGACCGTGAGGTCGTCGAGTTCTGTCACGTTCCGGGTGGCTGGGGCGAGCATCGCGCTGGTAACGGTGTGAAGGATCCGGTCCGGGGTGGAAGTGCTGGCCGCTGCGCACCAGCCGTCGTACTCGTCGCCGATGGTGACGGTCCAAAATCCGTCCTGGCCGGCCTCCGCCCAGTCGTCCGCACTGCTCCCTGCCGTAAGGAGGATGCGGTCCTGCGCATCGTGCACAGAGGCAACCGTCTCGGTGCCCCTTCGGGCGTCCCAGGTGGTGGTCCACTCCGGTGTCTGGACCAGCTCACGCCACTCTCGGTCGGAGGCGGCGCCATGCAGCTGGCGGCCCGAGCGAAGCCTGGAGGCGAGGTCGGTGGTGATGGCTTCGACGATCTCGACGGGTGTCTGCTCGGTGAGGCACACAGTCCACTGCGGCGGCTCGAAGGGGGCGTCATGGACGGCGATCTTCCACATCACGTCGCTCCCGCCCTCCGGCTCGAAGCCGAGGCGGACCCTGCCGTCCGCAGAGATGACGAACTGGTTGCCCCGGCCGTCGCCGGCTCGAACGGCTCCGGCCTCGATGAGCGGGCGGATCGCCCGTTCGGTGTCCGGTCCGGGCCCGGCGTACATGGCGGGGGTGATGCTCAGTTGCAGCCACGGCTGGTCGCGCGCCTTCGTGGCCCAGTAGGGGTTGGTCGTGGTCAACGGCGGCTCCGGGTTCTCTGGCTCAGGTGGTGCGTGATCGGCGTGCTCCCGGCGCCGTGGTGGTGGCCAGCGGGTCGGCGCGGCGGGTCGTGGGTGTTGTGGTGCGGGTGGTCGCGGCGCTGGTGCGGCCGACGCCGGCGCCGCGGTGAGCGGCTTCCGCTCGTCGACGGGTGGGTTCGTCGTGCCTCAGGAGCGCGTGGTCGAGCCGGTTGCCGGCCTCGCGGAGGATGTTGCGGGCGCGGAGGTTGGCGTCTTCGAGGTGGAGCAGCAGGTCCTGGCCTGTGGCGGCGGGCGTCTGGTTGGCCAGCAGTTCGTGGCTGCGGGCCATGTCCCCGAGTGCGGTGATCACGGCGGTCCGGGCGTCCGCCATCGCGGTGGCGTGCTGCGGGTGGCCGTCTGCGACCAGGTCGCGGTGCCAGCCGTGGAGGTCGTTGGCGAGCAGACCGAGTTCGGCGACGTGGTGCGCGGGGATCGACAGGTCGGTCGGGTCGAGCCACTCCTGCAGGTCGGTGACGAGGTCGTCGTGGCGTGTGTCGATCGCGGACTTTGTGAGCCACAGGGCGATGGCTGGCGGGTCGGTGGGGATGAGGGGGCCGAACGCGGCCCGCATCTCTGCGAGTTCATCGGGTGTGAAGATCAGCGGGTTGTCCGTGGAGCGGTCCTTGCGCGTCGGTGCCGGCTACCGTCCCGCACGCTGCGGTTGCCCGCTGGGTCGGGGTTGCCGTCGAGGCAGTAGGTACCCTCGAGGGCTGAGCGCTGCCGGTGTGGGTGCCGCGCTGAACGCCGCGTACGCGCGACTCAGTCCGGCCCGCTGCGGGAGCAGGCTCCGGGGAGGTGTCGGTGAGCAGTGCGGTGTAGCGGGCGACAGCTTCCCTGAGCGGTCCGGGGTTCAACTCGCCGTCGCCGTCGATCCGGGCGAGATCGCGCAGGGTGTGCACGAATCCCGGCCGGGGCACCGTCGCGTGTTCGTCGAAGTCGAAGAGGTTGGCGCCCAGTTGCGCCCCGCTGGCGCGCAGCACCACCTGAACGCGGACGCCGCGGTAGGTGTCGCTGCGGATCCCGCCCGATTCCAGCGCGGCGGTGATGAGAACGTCCGCGCGGCGCGCTAGCTGCTGCCGACCGGTGGTGATGCCGTCTGGCAGCGGCGCC
Source organism: Kitasatospora sp. NPDC059599 (assembly GCF_042735125.1). NCBI lineage: Bacteria > Bacillati > Actinomycetota > Actinomycetes > Kitasatosporales > Streptomycetaceae > Kitasatospora > Kitasatospora sp. NPDC059599. The sequence continues at coordinate 12,811 of NZ_JBHWCL010000026.1, forward strand.
AGGGCCGTCAGGATGTCAGCGTGGTCGACGATGTCGTTTCCTCGGTGTTGGTGGGGTCTCGGGTCCGGCGTGATCACGAACCGGGCGACCGCGGCGATCACTTGGAGCGGGGACCGTGGTCTCCGATTCGGATCAGCGGCCTCGTGGCCGGGTGTCGTCGGGTGGCGGTATCCGACCGCGGTCTGCTCCGTCGTCCACCGGGGTGTTGGAGGCCGGGCGGATCGGCTCCTGGCCGCCAGAGCGCGCGGCCTCGGCGCGGGAGGTAACCGGTCGGCTGGGCTCGGGTAGTGGTGCGGAGGTGTCCCGGGTCCACTCGTGAGCGGCCTCCACCGTGGCGAAGTGCCCGCCCCGCACGGTGTAGGTGGTGTCGTCGTCGCTCTCACGCCGCCAGACGAACACGGCCACGGGCGTCTTCGGGTCGAGAGCCTCGGTGTCGTCGGCGAGGGTCTGTTTCAGAAGTGAATCTTGCAGTGAGGGGATCGCGCATGTTGCGGCGCGGCTACCTCTGCTGTTGAACGACCGCGGTGCCGCCGTCCAAGTCGATACCCATGTGAGGCGGGGCGCCGGCGTAGTCGTCGTCCCGCATGACCAGTTGAGTCCGCCGCTGCTCGATTTGCACGCGCTTGTTGGCATTGAAGAAGGCGTGCAACTCCTCGGTCGCGGTGGCGCCAAGGCCGTGCCCGCTGCTCGGCGTTCGAGTGGTCAGGCGGCGGCATAACCATCCCGGACGGCCGGATCGCACCACGAGATGCCGGATTGAGGTTAGTGTGAAGGGCACGATCACCAGCACTGCCATGAAGAGCAGACCCGCCATCATCACCATGCCGGCCCAACGCGCGAAGGTGACGCATCCGTTCCTGGCCGTTGCTGCCGTGTACGGCGGCGCCAGTCAGAGCCATTCCCCGATTGCGGCCACCAGCACCGTCGCTTCGTTGCGAACAGCGAGCTTGTCATACCGCGTGGCCACCGCGCGGTTTCGCTTCAGCCGGTTGATCCCGCACTCCACCGCGTGGCGCTGCTTGTAGTCGTCCTTGTCGAACTTCGGCGGCCGGCCACCGTGGGAACCCCGCTTCTTGCGGTTGGCGATCTGGTCGCGCTTCTCCGGGATCGTGCAGGCGATGCGGCGGCCGCGCAGGTAGCCGCGGTTTGCTCGGGAGCCGTACGCCTTGTCGGCGCGGACCTTGTCGGGCCGGGTACGCGGCCGCCCCGGGCCGAGCCGGGGTACCCGGATGCGGCCCAGGACGACCTGGAACTGCGGGGAGTCCCCGCGCTGCCCGGCCGTGATCACGAGCGACATCGGCTTCTGTGCCTGCTCGACCGCGAGGTGGATCTTGGTGGTCAGTCCGCCGCGTGAGCGTCCGAGCCCGTGGTCGTCGGGCTCGGCGAAGACGCCGCCGGGCGGTTCGACCTGCAGATCCCCTTTTTGCGGGCGCCGGCCGCGTGCTGGTGGGCACGGGCGACCGTCGAGTCCACCGAAACGTCCCAGGTGATCAGCCCCTTCGCGTCCGCGAGAGCCTGGAGCTGCTCAAAGATCCGATGCCACGTGCCGTCACGCTGCCAGCGTCGGAAGAGCCCGTACACCGTCCTCCACGGCCCATATCGCGCGGGCAGGTCCCGCCACGGTATGCCCGTCCGTGTGCGGAACCGTATGCCGTCGATCAGTTGGCGCTTGGCGTGTACCGGCGGCCGACCAGGCTTGAAGCCCACCGGCAGCAACGGTTCCAAAGCCGCCCACTGTGCGTCTGTCAGATCTCCCCGAGCCACGAAGCGTGATCATCGCAGACCTTGATCCACTTCTGAAACAGACCCTAGTCGCTCGGGTCTCCCTGCGGCCGTGGCCGATCTCGCGGTCGTAGCGGCGCGCGGTGACGTCCTTCCACGGAAGTGACCGCAGTCGGTGGTGCAGCCCGGGTTGGTTGGCCTTGACCACCAGCAGGTAGTGCGCCTTCTTCTCCTCCACCAGGAAACGCACGTGCGCGCGCTGGGTGTGCAGGGCGTCGGCCGTGACAGTGACCCCGGTCAGGTCGTAGGGCGCCAGCAGCGCGGCGAAGCAGGTGATCTCATTGGTCTTGTCGGCAACCCGCAGCTGGGTGACGGTGCGGCCGTCGCCGGTCATCGCGGCCAGCAGGTGGGCGGCAGGCAACTCACCGTGCCGGGAGCCTCGGGCGGCCTTGCCGTCGACGGCCACCGAGTCCGAGCCGGCAGGATCAGCGCCGGTCAGGTCTGCCAGGCCGCCGGGGCAGACCAGACCGACAACGCGCCGGATCGTGGCGGCACTCGGTGCGACTCGCACGCCCAACGCCCCCACGACCCGGGCACCAAGCCGGGCCAGGGCGTGCTGCGGAGCGTTTGCGGACTACTGGCCGATGGCCGCGTACGAGCGCGCGCCGGCGACCACCGCCGAGGCGGCAACCAGCAGTACCGCCACGAACGGGTGACGCACCTCGCGCCGCCGTCGCGGATCGGGCAGCACCCGCAACCGCTCCACGAGCGGCAATCCCGCCACGCCGTCCACCGCGGGCGACTTGGTCCGGCAGACGGTGGCAGACTGGCGACACATCGAAGCTCCGGTGGTTCAGGGCGACTTGGCAAGGTCACCCCGTTCAACCGGAGCTTCGTTGCATTCGTGACGGCCAGGCCCGCACGCCTCGCACCGCCACGACCAGCGGACTCACATGATCACCGGGACTTTGAAACGCCCCTGCTGCGTGGACCGACCTGCCAGGACGGTTCGGATCCTGGAAGGGGGTCTAGAACTGGCTACGGACCTGGGCGCGCACGGCGTCATGGCGCATCCGCGGCCGGCGGCCGTCCGGCAGTACCGTGACGGCTGCGAGGTGGATGTGGTGCACGGCGTGCTGGACCGCTACCCACCGCTACCCCGGCTCGCCCTGCGGTGCCAGGCCGGTGTTCCGGCGATCACCCGGGGCGCCGGCTGCCCGCCAGGATGAACCGCCAGACCCTGGCTCTACGTTCTTTCCGGTAGTGGTCAACAGAGATGAGACGTACGGAAAGTGGTGCGCATGACCCAGCTGGAGCGGAACTGCCCAGCGGCCCTGCTGCTGCTCGGGGGGCCGGTCACGGACACCGCCGCCGTGCTCGCCGCGGCCCGCGGCCTGCACGCCTGGGACCCGCGGCCTGCACGCCTGGGACCCGCGGCGGCCGGCGGTCGGACAGCTGCTGGAACACCTGCTGGACCACGGCGACGACGCCCGGGCCAGGTCTCCGCACCAGGGCCGGAACCAGCTCGCACCGTTCGACGACTCGAACGTCATCCCCATCCCGACGGCCCGCATCGAACGCCGACAAGCCGTCACCGGCCTCATCAACGAGTACCACCGAGCAAGCTGACCATCCGACAAACCCCCGGCTCACAGCCGGTGAAGCCATTTTGAAGCACTAAGGGCCACTCGGCCTGGATGATCTTGCAGTGTTAGGAATTTCAGGTCGGAGTAACTCGCCACAGGCTCCGATGCACCCTCGTTAGACATGAACGGAGAGTGTCGTGCCGAAAACCCACACTACTCCGGCGGGAGAATTTTCGCCGACGTTATTATCAATAGCTTTGACCGGTCCTCACGGCGTCGGATCGATTTGCCCTTCCTGGCCGGAAGCCCAGCTGATACGCGAACCCCACGAGGTCCGTTCGAGCGATGACGTCCTTTTGTTTTACGGACCCGGCATGACCCAGGAAGTGAGGCGGTTCTCGATCGAGTCGGACGTCGAGCTGCCGCCTGTCACGACTGTGGGCTCCGCTTACGATCTCGTCCCAGCCGGGCCGTACGGAACGGACGAGTGCCATGGGTAATGACCAGAACGGCTGTGAAGTGTCCCAGCCGGTCGGCGACTGCGTTCTCAGCTCGGTCCAGGTCAGGATCCTGGAGGGCATTGCGGCCGGCTTCTCCAGCGGGCGACTTTCGAGAGAGTTATACCTCAGTTCGAAGACCATCGACTATCACGTCCGCGTCATGTCCGACAAGCTGCAGGCGCCGAATCGTGTCGCGTTGGTTTCGAGGGCGTTCGTCCTCCAGATTCTGCGAACAGATTCATGGCCCCCGCGCATTGCGCATGAAGCTGTGGATTAATGCCCGGCGGTTCGCGAGATCGTAATCCGCACGTTCTGCACGAACTGCATTTTGTGTCATGTTTCCCGGACGTTTACTTTATCTCGCTCCTTCTGGTCAGGTCGGAGGTCAGACGCTGACCGGCCACGAGTGCGCGGGCCAAGCCGTGACCTGGCTCGGCGATCTGCTGCAACGGGCGTCGATGTCGGCCGTGGACGTGGTGGTCACGACTGCACCGGCACCGGCGCGACGCCGCCAACCGGCACCTCGTGCCCGCCATGATCTGGCGGGAGGTCCGCCGCGTGGCCATCGAGAGGGAGACCTCGTCCTTGCGTGGCAAGGGCATTCCCAAATCGATGGTCGTCAATGTTCCTCCCCTGAATGAACCGGCCAGGTGCCGGGGTCGTCGATGTCTGCTGACGCGGGTGCGGCGTCGAGGCCGGTCAGCAGCCCCACCACGACCCTGTCGTCGATGTCTGCTGACGCCGGTGCGGCGTCGAGGCCGGTCAGCAGCCCCACCACGACCCTGGTGATGTTCTGCGCGGTCAGCCCGCAGGCGGCGAGCACCTCGGCCCTGGTGCCATGGCTGAGGAACCGCCTCGGGATGCCGAACTCGCGCAGCGGGGTGTGCACGTCGGCGTCCCGCAGCGCCTGCGCGATCGCGGAACCGACACCACCCGCGCGGCTGTTGTCCTCGACCGTGATCGCGAGCCGGTGGCGGCGGGCCAGGTCGGCCAGCGCGGGGTTGACCGGGGTGACCCATCTCGGGTCCACCACCGTCACCCCGATGCCCTGTGCCCGCCCACCGTCGGCGACGGTGAGCGCGAGGCCGGCCAGCGCACCTACCGCGATGATCAGCACGTCTAGCCGGCCGGAACGGCGCAGCACGTCAATCCCGTTGAACGTGGCGGTGGCGGGCAGGTCCTCACCGGCGGGGCCTTTGGGAAACCGCAGCAGTGTCGGACCTTCGTGCCACGCCACCGCCTCAGCCAGCAGTTCGGCCAGCCTGGTGCCGTCCCGCGGCGCCGCGATCCGCAGCCCCGGCACCACCTGCAGCACCGACAGGTCCCACATGCCGTTGTGGCTCGGCCCGTCGTCGCCGGTCACCCCGGACCGGTCGAGGACGAACGTCACCGGGCGGCGGTGCAGCGCGACGTCCATGAGCAGTTGGTCGAGCGCGCGGTTGACGAACGTGGAGTAGATGGCCACCACCGGGTGCACACCGCCCATGGACAACCCGGCGGCCATCGTGACCGCGTGCTGCTCGGCGATGCCGACGTCGATCACCCGGTGCGGGAACCTGCGCTGCAGCGGCAGGAGCCCGGTCGGCTCGGTCATCGCGGCCGTGATCGCCACGAGGTCGTTGCGCTGCTCGGCCAGTTCGACCAGCTTCTCGCCGAACACCGACGTGAACGACGGGGGCGATACCTTCAGTGCCTGCCCGGTGTACGGGTCCATCGGTTTGACGGCGTGACCGAGATCGAGGTCATTGGTCTCGGTGTGCCGGGATCCCTTGCCCTTGGCGGTGATCACGTGCACCACCACCGGCCGGCCCAGTGCGACCGCGCGGCGCAGGGAGTCCTGGACGGCGGGGAGGTCGTGACCGTCGACGGGGCCGAGGTAACCGAGCCCGAGTTGTTCGAACACGCCCGGCCCGCGCCCGGCGCGCAGGTCGGCCAGGTGCTCGGCCAGCCCGCCGACGGTCGGCGCGTAGGAGCGTTGGTTGTCGTTGAGCACGATGACGAGCGGCCGCTCCGGCCCGCCCGCGATGTTGTTGAGCGCCTCCCAGGCCATGCCGCCGGTCATCGCGCCGTCGCCGATGATCGCGACGGTCGCCCGGTCGCGTCGGCCGAGGTGGGCGTCCGCCCTGGCCAGCCCGTCCGCGTAGGACAGCGCGGTGGACGCGTGCGAGTTCTCCACCAGGTCGTGCTCGGACTCCTCCCGGCTCGGGTAGCCGGAGAGCCCGCCCGACTTACGCAGCCGGTCGAACCCGGCCTGGCGGCCCGTGAGGATCTTGTGCACGTAGGACTGGTGCCCGGTGTCCCACAGCAACCGGTCCCGCGGGGACTCGAACACCGTGTGCAACGCGATGGTCAGCTCGACCACACCCAGGTTGGGCCCGAGGTGTCCCCCGGTCGCGGAGACCCGCTCGATCAGGAACGCGCGGATCTCCCCGGCGAGGTCGCGCAGCTCCCCGGCGGTCAACTCACGCAGCCGCGCCGGGTCGCGCACGGTTTCCAGCAGCGCCATGTCGAACAGTGCTCCTCACCGGGCGTGGTGGGCGGCCGCGGCCGCCCACTCGGTCAGTTCGGGCCGACTGCCCGGCGCGATGCCGGTTCGGCCGACGATCGGTCCCGACCGGTCACGGCGCGTCCGCCACTCCGGTCAGCCGCGTGGGCGGGAAGAACACGATGTCCTCGGTCGCCACCCGTTCCACGGACGTGTCCGCGTAACCCAGTTCGGCGAGCCGGTCGAGCAGCTGGTCGACGAGGATCTCCGGCGCGCTCGCCCCGGCGCTCACGCCGACCGTGCTCACGCCGGCCAGCCACGTGGGGTCGAAGTGCGTCACGTCCGGCACCAGTTCAGCCCTGCCGCCGAGCCTGCGCGCCACCTCGACCATCCGGATCGAGTTGCTGGAGTTGGTCGAACCGACCACCAGCACCAGGTCGCAGCGGTCCACGATGGCCCGGATGCCGTCCTGGCGGTTCTGGCTGGCGTAACAGATGTCGTCGGTGGCGGGCCCGCGCAGGTCGATGAACCTGCCCTGGAGCACGGCGATGATGTCCCTGGTCTCGTCCACCGAGAGCGTGGTCTGGGTGAGGTAGGCGACTGCTGCGTCGGGGGGAAGGTCCAGTGCCTCCGCGTCGGCAACCGTCTCGACGATGATCGTCTGGTCGGGAGCGTGCCCGTAAGTGCCCTCGACCTCCTCGTGGTCCGCATGCCCGACCAGCAGCAACGTCCGCCCGTCGCGGGCGAACCGGCGGGCCTCCTGGTGCACCTTGGCCACCAGGGGGCAGGTCGCGTCGAGCACGTCCAGCCCGCGTGCCTCCGCGTTCTGCCGCACCTGCGGGGAGACGCCGTGCGCTGAGAAGACACACACCGCGCCCTCCGGTACCTCCTGCTCGGAATCGACGAACCGGACTCCCCGGCGCTGGAACTCGCGCACCACGTAGTGGTTATGCACGATCTCCTTGCGGACGTAGATCGGCGCGCCGTGCTGTTCCAGCGCGAGGTCGATGATGGCTATCGCCCGGCGTACACCGGCACACAAACTCCGTGGCTCGGCCAGCAGGACCCGCTTACCGTCACTCATCCCACTCCGTTCCGTGCCATGACGTTTGCGTTGAAACGCCTGGCCTGCGTTGCCGAACAGGGCATCCACGCCGGTCGGTAGAAACCGGGCCCTTCTGGGGAAGTCTTGTCTGCCGTTTGGTGCCGGCTTAATAGCCGGACTCGAAGTACGGCCTTGGGTGCCGCCCAGCAGCTACCCATCTGCACAGTACTCCAATCCAGTCCTCACACCGTCTCCGTTTGGGGTTTTTCCTAAAGTCGAAGCTGCTCACGCCGCGTCGTTGACACGACCAGGACTGTCCTCCAGGATGGCATCCAATTGCCGCCGCTCAATTTTGGGCGACTCAGGATTCCGGATCGTGAGAGCGGCCCTGCATTTCGAACGAGGCGCTGCTCGTGCCGCAAGCCACGGAATCCGGTCCGGCGATCCTCGTTAAACCACGTATCCTCGCCAAAATTCATGACGAGCGCAGCGCAACGACCGAAGCAGGCCATTCGCCAATGTCGTCGGCATCAGAGCTCTGGAGGAGTGACCGTGTCAAATCTGCTGGATGAACTTTCGAGTTCGCCTCAGGCAGCGCTGGAGCCTCAGGACGAGGTAAGAATCGTTGGCCAGTACTACGACGACAAAACAGCCAGGCTTGTCCGCAAATACGGGCCCGGCCCCAGGATTCACTACCACGTGGGTCACTACCCTTCGGCTGAAACGCCGCTGCATCCCGACGATGTGACGCCGGATGCCATTCGCCGCAGCATCCGGGACCACCAAGAGGGTCTGCTGCGGTACGCGGCCAAGATCTGGGGCGCTGAAAACCGGCTGTCGGGGCGAATCCTGGACGTCGGCTGCGGTCTCGGCGGGGGCTCGCTCTTCTGGGCGCAGGAGTACGGCGCCGACGTCACGGCGGTCACCAATGCGCCGGAACACACGCCGATCGTCAACAAGTTCGCGCGGGAATGCGGCGTGGACGAGCGGGTCCGAACCCTGGTCTGTGATGCGATGCATCTCCCCCTGGACGGCCCCTATGACGCAGCAGTAGCGATCGAGAGCAGCGGGTACTTCAACCGTCCGCAGTGGTTCGAGCGTCTGGCGCAGGTGCTTCGTCCGGGCGCGAGTGTGTGCATCGAGGAAGTGTTCATCACACGCCCTCACGGGGCCGATGTGTGGGCCGAATACTTCTACACGAAGCCGGCCACGGTGCTCGACTACGCAGAAGCCGCGCAGGCTGCGGGCTTCGAACTGGTCGATGAGGTCGACGCCACGTCAGAGACCCTGCCGTTCTGGGAGGAGAGTGTCGCCTGGACGAAGGCGGTACTGGACACCGACAGCAGCCTCTCTGCAGTTGACCGCAGGAACCTGAGGATATCTCTGCTGGCGAACCAGGCGCTCTGCGCTGAATGGCAAGCAGGAGGCATGCAGCTGGGCTTCTTGCGCTTCGAGCGTAAGTGAGCGCGAAGAGTAGCAGACAGCCAGTTTGTTGACCTGGCAGCACTGGTTACCAGTGGTTGTCAGTAGATCACGCAGGCGCTGGGCTGGGGTTGCCCAGCCCAGCGCAGCGGGTTTCCGCCCGCCTTTCGATGTGACTGCCGCCTAGGTGTCGCCAACCATCTCCTCGACGCGTTCCCCGGCTTGTGGCTCGCGGTCGACCCGCAGGATCTGCGGTGGCGTACCAACACGATCATTCGCGGGCTCACCGCCGGTACGGCTGAACCGCCGCCGACTTCCCGCCACCTTCACGACGATACGGAGTTCCTCATGACGCTCGGACAGTCTCCCGCTCACAGCGACGTCCGCAACGTGTACGACGGGTTCGGTCGGATCTACGGTTCCGTCTGGGGCCCCAATATCCACTACGGCTACTGGGAGAACGAGGCCGACGACAGCTCCGTCGAGGTGGCCACGGACCGCCTGACCGACCTGATGATCTCTGGTCTCGCCGCACAGGCCGGCCAGCGGGTCCTGGACATCGGCTGCGGCATCGGCTACCCCGCGCAGCGGCTCGTCCGCACTTGTGACGTGAACGTGGTGGGCATCACCGTCAGCCACATCCAGGTGGAGGAGGCCACGGAACTCGCCGCCGAGGCCGGGCTCGCCGACCGGGCCACGTTCCAGTTCGCGGACGCGATGGACATGCCCTTCCCCGACGGCTCGTTCGACGCGGCCTGGGCGTTCGAGTCGATGTGGCACATGCCCGACCGGGCCCAGGTGCTCTCCGAGGCCGCCCGCGTGCTGCGCCCCGGCGGCCGCCTCGCCATCGCCGACGTCATCCAGCGCGACCCGATCAGCCCTGAGGGACGCGTGGTCCTGGACCACATCTCCGAGAACTACGCGGTGCGCTCCCTGGGCACTGTGGACGAATACCGGGTGGCGTTGGCCGCCAACGGTTTCGTCGACGTGGAGATCCGTGACATCACCGACAACGTCATCCGTACCCTCGGGCTCATGGCCGACGCCTTTGATACTGTCCGCGACAAGCTGGCCGACCTGGTCGGCGAGGAGCACGCCGAGTCGCTCATCCACAACGTGCGCAGGTTCGGGGCCATCCCGGAGAGCGGCTACCTCTTCCTGACCGCGGTCCGCGCCTGACCGCGGGCGCCGTCCCCGGTTCTCAGCTCGGCGTCTCATGGCGCAAGGCTGGGGTCGAGGTACTTCCTGACGCTTCCTGAACAGGGCCCTCCGGCGGTTGAGCGAGATGTCTGACGTCTCAACTCGATTTCCGGAGGGCCTCGTTGTTTGTCCATCCTGCATCACCGGACCTGCCGCACGGCCCATCAGCAGTCCGACAAGCCGAAACGGCCCGCCAGTTCAACTGACGGGCCGTCACACCGTGCTGGGGCTAGCCGGCATCCGGATCTGTGGAACCCAGGGTCCTCACCGCAGGGGTCAGCGTGTCGTCCAGATCCCCGACGACCGCCCGGATGCCCGTCCTCACTGCCGTACCCGCAACTCGGTCAACGCCCGAAGCGGAAACACTGGCCGGTGATGTGGCGGCTGCCCTGGCGCCAGGGTCAGACCCGGCATCCTGGTGGCGATGGCCTCTACCGCGATCTCCAGTTCCGCGCGGGCGAATCCGGCTCCGAGGCAGAAGTGGATGCCGTGCCCGAACGCGAGATGCGTGGCAGACCGGCTGTCCGGACTGAACGCGGCCGGACATGCGCGAGAGCGGCTGTCCCGGCCGGCCGCTCCGTACAGCAGAAGCAGCCGACTCCCCGCGGCCAGGTGGACGCCACCGACCACTACGTCCCGGACCGCGGTCCGGTACATGCCCGCCAGCGGGCTGTCGAACCGCAGCCCCTCCTCGACGAGGTCCCGTACGGCGATCGTCCGGTCGACGACCTCGGCCCAGCCGCCGGGTGACTGAAGCTGCTGGTAGAGGATCGTGCCGAGCGCCTCGGCACAGGTCATGTGTCCCGCGAAGATCAGGGTGGGGACCTGGACGGAAACCTCGTCAGCGGTGAGCGTGCGGCCCGCCTTGCCGTCGTGGAGCAGCTCACTGATCAGGTCGTCCTGCGGTGCGGCCAGCCGCTCCTGCACGAGTGAACGGGCGAACGCTCCGAAGTCCATCAGCCCGCGGGCGAATTCACGCAGCCGCTCAGGATCGGCGTTGCTCTGCGACATCATGAGCTCGATGCGCTGCTCGGACCACGTGCGGCAGCGGTCGTAGTAATCCTCCGGGACCCCGAGGCGCCGGCAGATCACCTCGAGGGCGTACGGAACGGCGAACGCCGAGATGAAGTCGAACTCCGTCAAGACCGCGGCACGCTCGACGAGGTCGGTGGCGATCGCACGGATCGTGGGTTCGAACGCTCTGACCCTGGCCGGCGTGAACCCGGCGTTGAGCACTTCCCTGACCCTGGCGTGCTCGGGCGGGTCGAGTGAGCCGACGGCCACCGCATCAGCGCCGCGCCAGGTGCGGAACATCCGACTCACGTCCTCGGGCAGTGCGGCCGCGGGACGAGGGTTGTGGTCACGCGCCGAGAAGCTTTGGTCGTCCCGCAGCACGGCAACCATGTCCTCGCGCCGGGTGACGCACCACGCGCCGAGCAAAGGGGCGTAGAACACCGGTTCCGTCTCTCCGATGTCGGCCAGAAATGAATACGGGTCGTCGCGATGTGCGCCGTACGGGTCGAACGACCTGACTTCATGCAATTGCTCAGAATCAACTGGCATAGCCATTCAGCCTCTCAAGCTTTCAGTGAACCATTCCCGGCAATGATCAGTGACGTCGTGTGATACTGCTCGGCCCGCCGGGGCGACCCAGGGTCGCAACGTCCGCCCGTCGCGGGCGAACCGGCGGGCCTCCTGGTGCACCTCGGCCACCAGGGGGCAGGTCGAGCACGTCCGGCGCGCGCCGTGCTGTTCCAGCGCGAGGTCGATGACGGCTATCGCCAGGCGTACACCGGCACAGAAACCGAGCCCTTCTCAGGAAGTCTTGTCTGCCGTTTGGTGCCGGCTTAATAGCCGGACTCGAAGTACGGCCTCGGGTGCCGCCCAGCAGCTACCAATCTGCACAGTACTCCAATCCAGTCCCCACACCGTCTCCGTTTGGGGTTTTTCCTAAAGTCGAAGCTGCCCACGCCGCGTCGTTGACACGACGGAAGAGGTCGTTCAGGATGACAGGCGGAACGATCACGCAAATTCCGGTGCATCACTCCGGGTCCGGATTGCGCGTAGCTGCGGGAGCTGCCTACGCATTGACCTGTAGTGAGATCGGGTGATCATGAGCTTTGCGCAATCATTCGTCCATCCAGCGCAGTGATTTCCAGTGGTGCAATTCGCGAACGCCATGCGCGTAGGCTCTGACCACGAATTGGGAAGGCGCGCGACCGAAGGAGAATCCCGATCAGCGCACTCGACACCTCGTCGACCGGGCTCCAAGCCTTCCTGTCGCCGAAGATGGTGCAATCCACGGTACTGCCCGTTATGCGGCAGCAGACTTCCGCACTGCAGCCGATCCTGGCCCGGATCTGCTCCTACCACCTCGGCTTCATCGACGAACACGGTGACCCCAGCGGTGCGGAGGGCGGCAAGCTGACCCGCGCCGCCCTCATGATGGCGGCGGCTGATGGCGTCGGCCTACGGCCGGAGGACGTGCGGTGCCAGGCGGCAGCACTGGAGTTGCTGCACAACTCGACCCTGATCCACGACGACATCATCGACGCGGACGAGCTGCGTCGCGGCCGCCCGGCCGCGTGGAAGGTGTTCGGCACCAGTCTGGCCATCCTGGCCGGGGACGCGTTGCAGGCTCTTGGGCTGCAGATGGTCGTCGCCGACCCCGGCCCCGGCCGTGCGGAAATCTCCAGCCTGTTCGCCGAAGCCCTCGGTCTGGTTCTCGCGGGCCAGGCTCGCGAGCTCACCGTCCGGCTGGGTCCGGGCACAGGCATCGCGGAGTACGACCGGATCGTGGAGGAGAAGACGTCCGCGCTGCTGGAGTGCGCGCTGGTGACGCCCGCGTTGCGGGCGGGCAGACCGGAGCACGTCCTGACTGCCCTGCGCAGCGCAGGCCGGCATCTGGGCCTGGCTTTTCAGATCTTCAACGACGTCGAGGACATCTGGGGCGACCCCGCAGTGACCGGCAAGCCCGTCCGGAGCGACATCCTGCGGCGCAACCCTTCTTTTCCGGTGCTGGCGGCCTTGTCCACCGACAGCCCGGCCGGCGAACGACTGCGCCAGCTGTGGCACGCCGACGGCAGCACGGCAGCGGACCTCCAGGAGATGGCCGACCTCGTCGAGGAGTCCGGCAGCCGGCACACGGCCGAGCAGCTGTCCCGCAGCCATCTGGACTCGGCTCTGGAGCACCTCGGACGAGCCGAGCTGTCCCCGACCGCGTCCGCCGAACTGACCGCCTTGTTCGACCGCATCGTCAATCGCACGCCATGACGTACATCGTGATCATCCTCGACAAGGTGGTCTGAACCTCGATTCCGGCGGAGGCCGTCAGTGAGTACCCCAGCTCAATTGCCTTTCGAGCAGACGAATGTGCTGCAACTCGCGCCAGGGCTGCGCAGGCTCCAATCCCAGGGCGCGGTCCATCGGGTTCGTACTGCCGAGGGCGTCGAGGCGTGGCTGGTCACCGGTCATGCCCAGGTGGCGCAGCTGCTCGACGATGGCCGGCTCAGCCGCTCCAATCCCGATCCGGAGGCCGCGGCGAAGGACAGCGGGTCGGCGTTCCTCGCCGGCCTGCTGGGCGACTTCGCCACCGACCACGCTCGGTTGCGTGCGCTACTGGAGCCGCACTTCTCACCCGAGCGGATGCTGGCGCTGCGGCCCCACGTCGAAGAACTGACCGGGCGGCTCCTGGACGAACTGGCCGGGCAGAAGTCACCGGTGGACCTGCGCCAGATGTTGGCGCTGCCGCTGCCGCTTCAGGTGATGTGCCAGTGGTTGGGCGTACCCCGGGAGGACAAGGACCGGTTCGGCAGCTGGATCCAGGACGCCGCCAACGTCGGGGACCCGGTCAGGTCCAAGCAGGGACTGGGCGAGTTGTTCGGCTACTGCAGGCAACTCGTCGCGGACAAACGGCAGAATCCCGGCGATGACGTGATCTCCCGGATCTGCGCGACCGAGGGGATCAGCGACAACGAGATCCTCGGGCTGACGGCGTTGTTGCTGTTCGGTGGCTATGAGACCACGGTGGCCCGGATCGGCACCTGCGTGTCGCTGCTGCTGGCCAACCCCGAGCAGTGGCAGGCGTTGCTGGACGACCCGGGCCTCGTCCCCGGCGCGGTCGAGGAAACCCTGCGGATGTCGATGCCGAACCCGCACAACGGCGGCATGCCCCGTTATGCGCTGACGGACTTCGAGATCGACGGAGTCACCATCCGGGCCGGCGACTTCGTACTGCTGAACATCATCGCGGCCAACCACGACGAGACGGCCTTCGCCGACCCCGGCCGGATCGATGTCGCTCGCAACACCGCGGACAGCCTCGTGTTCGGGCGCGGCGCCTACTCCTGCGTCGGCGCGATGCTGGCCCGGATGCAGCTGCAGGTGTTGCTCACCCAGCTCGTCGCGCGATTCCCCACCATGCGTCTGGCTGTCGGTGTGGAGGAGCTGGGGCTGCGCCACAACACGCTGATCGGCGGGTTGGTCCAGCTTCCGGTGACCTGGTGATTGGATCCTGATGCTGCACAAGATATCTACCGGCGTAGTCACGAAGAGCCCGGATTCAGTCCGCGCATATCTCCTGTTGATGCGACTGGACCGGCCTACGGGGTACGTGCTGTACCTGCTTCCAGGGCTGTGGGCCGTCGTCCTCGCCTCCGGGCGACGACCGGACCTGCTGGCGGTGGTGGTCGTCGCTGTCGCGGCGGTGCTGGTGCGCGGCGCGGCCTGCGCGGTCAACGACGTGGTCGACAGGGACGTCGACGCCCGGGTCGCCCGCACCGTGTCGCGTCCTGTCGCGTCGGGGACGATCAGCGTCGGGAACGCACTCCTGTTCGCCGCCGCACAGGCCGTGGTCGCACTGCTGGTCCTGGCGGTGGCGAACGTGGGGACAGCCCTGGTCGTCGGGGCCTCGTACCCGTTGATCGTCGCGTACCCCTTCATGAAGCGCATCTTCTTCTGGCCCTCGGCGTTCCTGGCGCTGGTGATGAGCGTCTACGTGCTGATCGGCTGGACGGCGGTGACCGGGAGCGCCGACTACCCGCTCGCGGTGTACGGCCTGTACGCCGGCGGGGCCTTCTGGACCCTGATTCACGACACGATCTACTCCCATCAGGACAAGGAGTACGACCGGAACATCGGTGTCAGGTCTTCCGCCCTGCTGTTCGGCAAGGCCACCAAGGCGTGGCTGGCGATTTTCGTCGTGCTCAGCGTCGGCGGCGTGCTGTGGGCCGGTTCCCAGACGTCGATGGGGTGGGCGTTCTATCTGATCGTCGTGCTCGCGGGAATCTTCTTGTCCTATCTGGTCGTACGTGTGGACCTGGATGATCCGCAATCGTGCTGGGACACCTTCGTCGCCAACACGTACTTCGGCTGGATCGTTCTCGCGGCCGCGGTCGCCGGGCAGTTCACATGAAGGATGAGCTACGTATGACGGATTCGATGTGGCAGGGCAGTGGCGTCGACCTGGACGCCTACCTGACCCGCGTGGGCTACCAGGGCGACGTGGCTGCGGACCTCTCCACGCTGCGGGGTCTGCACGCCGCCCACGTCGACGCGATCGCCTTCGACAACCTCGACGCGGTGCTCGGGCGGCCGACGGTGCCGTTGGACCTGGACAGCGTCCAGGAGAAGATCGTGCGACAGGGCCGCGGCGGCTGGTGCCTGGAACAGGTCGTCCTGATGGCGGCAGTGCTGGACCGGATCGGCTTCACGTTCTCGGCGTTCGCGGGCAGGACACGGATCCGCACCGGGAACAAGTTCGGTCCGGCACTCCACGTAGCCCTGTGCGTGCAGCTCGACGACGAACGCTGGATCTTCGACGTGGGTTTCGGTGCATACGGGCCGCACGTCCCCATCCGCCTCGCCGAGAACTCGCGGCTTGACGGCGATTGGCCCTTCGACGTGGTGCGGGAACCGAGTGGTGAACACGTGCTGCGGTTCCTTCGACCTGAGGGTCCCGCAGAGCTCTACGGTTTCACCACCGACGCGCGCTATCCGTCGGACTTCGAGCTCCTCAACCATTTCTGCCTGACTCACCCGCGCTCGCCGTTCAACCACCGGATGGTCCTCCAGCGCACTCAGCCCGACGTGAGGCACCTCCTCGTCGGCAGCACTCTCACGGAGATACGTCCCGCAGAGCCGGCGACCTTCCGGGAACTCGACAAGGACGAGACGCTTTCCGCTCCCGAGGAGATCTTCGGGATCACCTTGGAACCGGGCGACGTCCGAACGCTCCGGAAGATCTTGGACGGCCCGTGATGCGTACCTTGCTGCTGGACAACTACGACTCGTACACCTTCAACCTGTACCAGTTGATCGCCGAGATCAACGGCCAGGAGCCCGTCGTCATGGTCAACGACGATCCGATGTTGTCCAGCCTGCGGCTGGAGGACTTCGACAACATCGTCGTCTCGCCCGGCCCTGGACGGCCGCAGAACCCGCGCGACGTCGGCCTCCTCGGCGACCTGCTGCGTCGCACCACGCTGCCCGTGCTGGGCGTCTGCCTCGGCCATCAGATGATCGCGCACCTGGCCGGAGCGTCGGTGGTCGCCGCGCCCGAACCGAGACACGGGCACCTCGCCAAGGTCTCCCACGAGGGAGATCCGCTGTTCGCCGGCATTCCGCGGGAATTCGTCGCGGTTCGCTACCACTCGCTGTGCGTGCAGGAGCCCCTGCCCGAGGAGCTCATCGCCACCGCGTGGGCAGACGACGGTGTACTCATGGCGCTGCGTCACCGCGATCTGCCGCAGTGGGGCGTGCAGTTCCACCCCGAGTCGATAGCTTCCCAGCACGGGCGTGAGATCCTGCGGAACTTCGCCGATCTGACCCGCCGGACGCAGCACAAACAACGGCCCTCCGACACCGGAACGGACACGGACACCGACACCGGCACCGCACTGGCCGGCGAGACGCCCGGCGCGGTCGAGGAACTGGGAATCATCAGCACGGCCGTGCCGACCGCTGCCGATTCCGAGGCCATCTTTCTGAAGCTCTTCGACAACACCCCGCACTGCTTCTGGCTGGACAGCAGCCGGGTGGAGGAGGGCCTGTCCCGGTTCTCGTTCCTCGGCGACACGTCAGGTCCGCTCAGCGAGGTCCTGACCTACCGCACCGGCAGCGGGACAGTGGAAGTGCGCGACGCGAACGGCGTCGGCATCGTCACCGGCAGCGTGTTCGACGTCCTCGAACAGCGGCTGCGCGACCGGCGCATCCCCGACTCGGACCTGCCGTTCGACCTGACCGGCGGCTACGTCGGCTACTTCGGCTACGAACTCAAGGCCGAATGCGGGGCCACGGCCAGCCACACCGCCGAAACGCCGGACGCCATCTGGATGTTCGCCGATCGCGTCATCGCGGTCGACCACCAGGAGGGACTGACCTACCTGGTGGCCGTCCACGACGAGAAGACCCGGCGTGACGCGCAGGAGTGGGTGGAACGGACGTCCGCGCTCCTGACGGGCCTGAACCCGGCCGATGTCGAGCCGCCGCGCGAACCCGCCGCCGGCCCGCCCCCGAATGCCGAGGAGTACCTTGGCCGCGGCCGGAGCCAGTACCTGGCGGACATCACGGAGTGCCAGCGGCAGCTGAACCGGGGCGAGAGCTACGAGATCTGCCTGACCAACAAGTTGCACCTGCCGTTCCATGACGACGACACGTCCTTCTACCTGCGGCTGCGCCGGGCGAACCCGGCACCGTACGCCGCGCTCCTACGCCTGGGCGACGTCACGGTCTTCAGCTCCTCGCCGGAGCGGTTCCTGCGCATCGAGAGGGACCGCACGGTCACCAGCAAGCCGATCAAGGGCACGGCACCGCGCGACGCCGACCCGGTGCGCGACGCCGAACTGGCCGCCGTCCTCGCCTCCAGCGCCAAGACTCAGGCCGAGAATCTGATGATCGTCGACCTGTTGCGCAACGACCTGGGCCGGGTGTGCGAGGTGGGCAGCATCGAGGTCGACCCGTACCTGGCCGTCGAGAGCTACGAGACCGTGCACCAACTGGTCTCCACCGTTCGCGGACGGCTCAGTGACGGGGTCAGCGCGATGGACTGCGCCCGGCAGTGCTTCCCGGGCGGGTCGATGACCGGAGCGCCGAAGCTGCGCACCATGGAGATCATCGACCGCTTGGAGACGGAGGCCCGGGGTGTCTACTCCGGCGCCCTCGGCTACTTCGGCCTCTCCGGCGGCACGGAACTGAACATCGTGATCCGCACCGCGGTCCGTGTCGGTGACCGGTTGACCATCGGAGCCGGCGGGGCGATAGTGCTCGACTCCCACCCGCACGAGGAGTACGAGGAGATGCTGCTCAAGGCGGCGGCGTCGCTCCGCGCCTGGCGTGCGCCGGCGGTGTCGGACGTGGGCGGCTCCCGACGATGAACACGGCAAAGAGCACGGCCACCGACCAGGGCCTCCGCCGGTGCTGGGACCCCGATGGCGGATGGTCGACGGCCGACGCCGCCGGGACGGTGCTGGTCATCGACTCCTGGCTCGTGGACGAGGGGCGGGTGCGGGGACTCGACCGGCACGCCGAACGCTTCGGTTCGGCCTGCGACCGGTTCGGCGGACCGGGAGCCGAACGGACGAACCGGTTCCTGCGGGCGGTCGCCGAGTCGCTGCCCGCGCAAGGCCGATGGTTTCCTCGCGTCGAACTCGTGGAGACCGGGTCGGGAACGCGGCTGTGGATGTGGCTGCGCCCCGCGCCACCGCGCACCGCGACCGTTCGGTTGTGGACCGCGGCGGGACCCGACCGCCGTCGACTGCCGGCCGTCAAGGGCGCCGACCTGGATCACCTGGCCTCCCTACGCGCTGCCGCGGCTGCGGCGGGAGCTGACGAGCCGGTGCTGGTCTCGACGGAAGGGCATGTGGTCGAAGGGGCGTCCACGAGCATCGTCTGGTGGCGGGGCGACACGCTGTGCGGGCCACCACCCGGCCCCGGCCTGCTCCCCGGGATCACCCGCGCCCTGCTCGGCGAGCTCGCCGCCACGGCAGGGCACCAGGTCGTCACCGAGCAGGCCACCGCGTCGGATCTCGCCGGCGTCCCCGTCTGGACGCTGAACGCCCTGCACGGCATCCGGCCGGTCACCGAGGGGCTGGGCCGGTTCCAGGACACGGACGCCGCAGCGGCCGAGCGCTGGCAGTCGCGCCTGGCCGCGCTCGCCGTTGCGGCCGACGCCTCGCTGATTCCTGTGGTGAACCCATGAAGGAGGTTTCCCGATGACCTCGGCACGTGAAGAGCCCACGTACGAACGCGACTTGCTGGTGCAGCTGACGCGCCGCTGGGGGAAGCGAGTGGCCGTCAAGAAGGACGAGCTCGACCTCGACGGTCACTTCGACACGGCGATGCCGGACTTCCCCGAACGCCTCGTCCCGGTGCTGGGACTGCCGGGTGCCGACCGGCTCGACCAGGACGCTCGCGAGCGCATCCTGTCCGCGGCGTGGATCTCCTACAACGCCAAGACCGCGGCCATCGAGGACGAGATCATCTTGCCGGCCTGCCGGTTGATGCTCCAGGAACGGATCCCCGTCCGCCACGACGACGTCGCCGTCGACGCGCTGCACCAGACGATCATCGATGAGCACTACCACATCCTGATGTGCCACAACGCCGTCGGCGTGACCCGCAGGCGGCGCGACCTGACGGACCTGCGGTTCGCGCCGGGCGTCTGGTCGGTCGTCCGGGAGCTGGAAGCCACCCGCGCCGGGCTGTCCGGGTTCGACCGCGACATCGTCGACATCGCGTTCTCCCTGGCCGCCGAGACGACGATCAACGGGTTCCTCTCCACACTCGCCACCGCCCAGGAGATCCAGCCGATGAACCGGATCACCACCGATCTGCACCGGCGGGACGAGAGCGGACACGCGGTGGTGTTCCGTGAGTTGTGCGGCTCGCTCTACCGGAACCTGGACAGCGCACTGCAGCGGACGTTCCGCGAAGCGCTCGTCGCCGGGCTGACCGCGTTCCGCTCCGCGGACCTGGACCCCTGGGTGACCGTGGCGGCCCAGGGCGGCTTCGAGATCGACACCGATCAGCTGAGCGAGTGGGCCGCCTCCCGTCCCGTGCCCGCGCGGGACACCGGACCGTTGCAGCTGCTGCTCGACGACCTGGGCATCAGCCACGATCTCGTCGAGATGGTCCACCCATGACCGCCCCGCACCGTTGAGCCGTGAGAAGCGGACGGAGATCATGTTGACCCCCACCGGCGAAGCCGCCGCGCACTGGCGCACACTTGTCGCCCATCAGCGGCCGGAGTGGCCTAGCCTGGCTGAGCTCGGCGACGTGATGGATCAGCTGGCAGCCGTGCTCCCGTTGGTCACGCCGCAGGAGTGCGACACGTTCACCGCACGACTCGCCCAGGCGGCAGAGGGCAAAGCGTTCCTGCTGCAGGGTGGCGACTGCGCCGAACGCTTCGGCCGCCTCTCGACGCAGGCGATTCACAGCAAACTACGCCTCCTGCAGCAGATGGCCGTGATCCTGGCGTACGCGTCGGCGGTGCCGGTGGTCACGGTGGGCCGGATGGCCGGGCAGTACGCGAAGCCCCGATCCCGGCCGACCGAGACCGTCGACGGGCGCACGCTGCCGGTCTACCGGGGCGACGCGGTGAACGGCGTCGGCTTCAGCCAGGCCGAACGACGGCCGGACCCGTCCCGGCTGCTTCGGATGTACGACGCTTCGCGCTACACCCTGGACGCCATGCGCGCATTCGCCCGTGTCGGCACCGATCTACGCCAACTGCACGAGGAGAACCAAGACTTCGTCTCACGCTCGGCTGCCGGTGAACGCTACGGCGAACTCGCCGGTCGAATCGGCCGGGCACTGTCCTCCAAGGACGCGCGCGGCGGCGATCCGTCGCGCACCACGGAGTTGTTCGCCAGCCACGAGGGACTGCTGCTCGACTACGAGGCCGCGCTGACCCGTTACGAGCCGCGTTCCGGCCGAAGGTACGCGGGCAGCGGCCACATGCTGTGGATCGGCGACCGCACCAGACAGCTCGACGGCGCCCACGTCGCCTACTTCGCGACCATCGACAACCCGATCGCGGTGAAGCTGGGCCCTGCCACCACGCCCGAGCAGGCGCTGGCCCTGATCGACCGCCTCGACCCCGACCGGCGGCCGGGCCGGCTGACGTTCATCGTGCGCATGGGCGCACACCGCGTGCGGCACCTGCTGCCGGAACTCGTGGAGAAGGTCACGGCTTCCGGCGCGCCGGTGGTGTGGGTGTGCGATCCGATGCACGGCAACACCTTCGAGGCGCCCAGCGGGCACAAGACCAGGCGGTTCGACGACATCCTCGCCGAGGTCGCCGGCTTCTTCGAGGTGCACCAGGCGCTCGGCACCCACGCCGGCGGACTGCACGTCGAGCTGACCGGCGAGGACGTGACCGAGTGCGTCGGCGGCGGCGCCGATCTGGGTTTCGATGACCTGCACCGCAGGTACGAGTCGGCGTGCGACCCGCGCCTCAACGGAGGCCAGGCGCTTGACCTGGCCTTCCTGGTAGCCGAGATGTTCAACCCGGGAGCAACCGGCGTCGTGGCACCGGAGGCAGCGGTGAACACCGCGGCCCAGGGCGCAAGTCACAGCAACTCTCCCGCCTAGTTCGCCGCGTGAAACCAGCAACATTTTCGAGTGCCCACGCTCTCGCGATCATGTAATCCTACACCGATCAATAAACGGGTCGGCGGAATGGAGTTCCGATGCCTTCGAAGGAGAATTACGCCCGCCGGGTGCTTGAGGCGCTGGCGTCCGATCCTGACCGGATTGCCCTGTGGCGGGAAGGCGAAGAGTTCACCGCAGGCCAGTTCTCCAAGGCCGTTCTCACCGCGGCGGAAATCTTGCGTCGGCACTTCACAGAACTCCGAGCCCCGATTGCGGAAGGCAAGGATCCGGTTGTGGCGGTGCTAACCGTCACCAACACCCCGGCGACCATCATCTTCCGCTACGCGGCCAACCTCGCCGGGGCCACCCTGGTCCACCTGCACTCCACGAACGCGGTGGATCCCACCGATCAGCTGGCCGCCGCCGCCCGGCAGGAGATGCTCAGCAGGACCGGGGCGACCTTCCTCGCCATCGACAAGGAGAACGTCGACGCGGCCCGCGAGCTGTGCGACCGGCTGCCTGAGCCACCGCGTCTCGCCGCTCTCGGCCCCCTCGGTCCCGATGTCCTGGACCTCTCGTCGGGCGACTCGTACGCCTTCGACCTCGACGCCGTCGAGGTCGACCCCGAACAACCGGCCGTGGTGATCTGCACCAGCGGTACCAGCGGCAGCCCCAAGGCTGTCACGATGCCGTACCGCGTCCGCAGCCTCTACCTGCAGGTGGGCCCCCGGGTGGGCTTCCAGTCCCCGGAACCCATCGTGTACCTGTCGACCCTTCCGGTGAGCAACTCCAGCGGTACCGTCGTCGACCTCGCGCTCGCCTCCGGCGGAACGGTCGTCCTGCACGACGGGTTTGAGGCGGGCGAAGTGCTGCGGGCCGTGGAACAGCACCGCATCTCCACGCTGGCGATCACCCCGCCGCAGCTGTACATGCTGGTCGACCACCCCGACATCGCCACCACCGACCGGTCGAGCATCAGGAACATCACCTACGTCGGCTCCCCCGCAGCTCCCGCCCGCCTGGCCGAGGCGGTCGAGGTGTTCGGCCCGGTGCTGACCCAGATCTACGGGACCACGGAGACCAGCCCCATCAGCATCCTGACCCCGCCGGACCACTCCGACCCGGCACTCTGCCGGACCGTCGGGCGTCCGACCGCGGAGGTACGCATCCGCGGCCTGGACGACGACCGTGACGTCCCACCCGGCGAGATCGGCGAGGTGTGCGTGCGGAGCCCGTCCACCATGCTCGGCTACTGGGGCGAACCGGAGCTGACCGCCGTGACCATCCGCGACGGCTGGGTGCACACCGGCGACCTCGGTTCCCTCGACGAGAACGGCTTTCTGCGCCTGCACGGCCGGATGGGCGAGGTGATGAAGACCAACGGCATCAAGGTCCGTCCCACAGATGTGGAGAACGCGCTGCTAACCCATCAGGAGGTCGCCCAGGCCGCGGTGTACTGCGTGGTCGACGACGACCGCGTGGAGCACATCCACGCCGCCATCGTGGTGCGGCCGGGCAGCACCGCCGACTCCGGGACGCTGATCGGTCACGTCGCTGCCGAGCTGTCCCCGAATCACGTACCGGCCGTGATGACGTTCTACGACGCACTGCCCCTCACCGGTGCCGGCAAGCCGGACAAGCAGACGCTGGTCGCACTGGCTAGCGCTCTCGCTGACAAGCCGTTGTCTTATCGGATGTGATCGGTAGGTTTCCGCAGGTCAGGCTTAGGCTCGGCGACCGCGCGACAGGGTTGGTCCATCCGGCGGGACAGGTTCCCACTTGGACCGGGGGCCACGTTTCTGTCAATCTCGGCAGTCCTCCTGGCGGGGATGCTGTCGAAAATCCTGGCCTGACCGGCCTGAGACCGATGACTGGCTGACTCTCGTTACAGGCGCTCTGTTGGCGGCCAACCAGCCCCAAACGCACCGGTGCTACTGGGGATCGAGTCCCAGGCCGGATCCACCTTCCCAAATTCCGTTCGATCGACAGCCTCATGATCGATATGACAGCGGCTTCTTCAGAGAGCGAGTGGCATAATGACCGCACACCTGGATTTCTTCACTCATGAGATGAAGGAATTCGCCGACCACAGCCGTCAGTTCCTGGAGGTCGGTCGGCGTGCCGGACGGTTCCCGAGTGCCACTGCCCGGGAGGGGCAGGCAGGCGCCGAGCTGGAGATCAGCGTCTGGTGCAGCAACGACTACCTCGGCATGGGGCAGAACCCGGCCGTGCTGACCGCCATGAAGGAGGCCGTCGACGCGTTCGGCGCCGGCTCCGGCGGCTCCCGCAACATCGGTGGCACCAACTACTACCACGTCCTGCTGGAGCAGGAGCTCGCCGCGCTGCACGGCAAGGAGGCGGCGCTGCTGTTCAGTTCGGGCTACACCGCCAACGACGCCGCGCTGTCAGTGCTGGCGGGCCGGATGCCCGGCACCGTGGTCTACTCAGACCAGCTGAACCACGCATCGATCATCGACGGGCTGCGGCACAGCGGTTGCGAGAAGCGGATCTTCCGGCACAACGATGTCGCGCACCTCGAGGAGCTGATCCGCGCCGACGGCGACCGCCCGAAGCTGATCGTCCTGGAGTCGGTGTACTCGATGTCCGGTGACATCGCGCCCCTCGCCGAGATAGCCGCCGTCGCCGAGAATTACGGCGCCACCACGTACATCGACGAGGTGCACGCGGTCGGCATGTACGGCCCGCGCGGTGCCGGGATCGCCGCCCGGGACGGCATCGCCGACGAATTCACCGTCGTGATGGGCACCCTGGCGAAGGGCTTCGGCACCGCCGGCGGCTACATCGCCGGGCCCGCCGCGAT
This sequence comes from Kitasatospora sp. NPDC059599, assembly GCF_042735125.1. Lineage (NCBI taxonomy): Bacteria > Bacillati > Actinomycetota > Actinomycetes > Kitasatosporales > Streptomycetaceae > Kitasatospora > Kitasatospora sp. NPDC059599. The sequence continues at coordinate 37,181 of NZ_JBHWCL010000026.1, forward strand.
GGTGGACGCGGTGCGCAGCTTCGCCCGCGGCTTCATCTTCACCACCTCGCTGCCGCCGGCCATCGCCGCCGGCGCGCTCGCGGCGGTCCGCCACCTCGTCGCCTCCGACGAGGAGCGCGAGCGGCTGCGGAACAACGCGCAGCTGCTGCACCGGCTGCTCGACGAGCAGCGCATCCCGTTCGTCTCGCCGATGTCGCACATCGTCTCGGCGTTCGTCGGCGAGGACGCCACCTGCCGTCAGGCGTCGGCGCTGCTGCTGGACCGGTACGGCATCTATGTGCAATCCATCAACGCCCCCAGCGTGCTGGAGGGCGAGGAGATTCTGCGCGTCGCGCCGTCCGCGACGCACACCACGGCCGATGTCGAGGAGTTCGCGGAGGCGCTGGACGCCGTCTGGCAGGATCTCGACATCCCGCGCACACAGGCGTGAGGCGGGGACCGCGGTCGGGGGCCCTGGCGCGCCCGGCCGCCGTCGTCGCTGATTTCGACCGCAATCGATCAGCGGAGGTTTGGTGACTCTCTCGGTAGCAGCCGTTCTCGCCGAGTCGGCGGTACGACGTCCGGACCACCCGGCGATCGAGTTCGCCGGAGCTCGCCTGACGTACCGTGAACTATGGTTCCGTGCCCGGCAGTACGCCACGGTGTTGGACGAACGGGGTACTCGCCCCGGTGACCGGGTGGCGCTGCTGCTGCCGAACGGCCTGGAGTTCCCGGCGGCCTACTTCGCCGTGCTGGCGCTCGGCGCGGTCGTGGTGCCGATGCACGCGCTGCTCAAGGCGACCGAGATCGAGTACGTGCTGCGCGACAGCGGGGCCCACGTGCTGATCTGCGCCGGGTCGTTGCTCGCCAAGGGGCGCGAGGGCGCGGAGATCGCCGAGGTGCCGCTGCTCGCGGTGCGGGCCGACGCGGAGTGCGAAGCGCCGCGGCTGGACGTGCTCGCCGAGCACGCCGAACCGATCGCCGCCTACCGGCCGTGCGCGCCCGACGACCTCGCGGTGATCCTCTACACCTCCGGCACCACGGGTCGGCCCAAGGGCGCGATGCTGACCCAGCTGAGCATCACCATGAACGTCACCGTCGGGATGCTCTCCCCGTTCGACTTCCGGGCCGAGGACGTGCTGTTCGGTTGCCTGCCGCTGTTCCACACCTTCGGGCAGATCTGCGGCATGCTGACCTGCTTCCGGGCGGGCGCCAGCATGGTGCTGACGGACCGCTTCGACGCCGCGGGCGCGCTCGACCTCATGGTCGCGCACAGGTGCACGGTGTTCATGGGCGTCCCGACGATGTACCTGGCGCTGCTCGACGCGGCCGCCGCCACCCCGCTCCGCCCGCCCCTGGACCGCGCGTTCTCCGGCGGCTCGGCGCTGCCGGTCAAGGTGCTGGAGGAGTTCCAGGCCACCTTCGGCTGCACGATCTACGAGGGGTACGGGCTGACCGAGACCTCACCGGTGGTCGCGTACAACCAGCGGGCCTGGCCGTGCAAGCCGGGCACCGTGGGCCGCCCGATCTGGGGCGTCGAGGTGGAGATCGCCAGGGCCGACCTGGAGGGCCGGATCGAGCTGCTGCGGACGGGCGAGGTCGGCGAGATCGTCATCCGGGGCCACAATGTGATGGCTGGCTACCTGGGCCGGCCCGAGGCGACCTCCGAGGTGCTGGTGGACGGCTGGTTCCGCTCGGGCGACCTCGGGGTGAAGGACGCGGACGGCTATCTGTCGATCATCGACCGCAAGAAGGACCTGGTGCTTCGCGGCGGGTACAACGTGTACCCGCGCGAGCTCGAGGAGATGCTGGTGCACCACCCGGCGATCGCGCAGGTCGCGGTCATCGGCGTCCCGCACGAGCGGCACGGCGAGGAGGTGTGCGCGGTGGTGATCCCGCGCGCGGACCGGACGCCGGACGAGGCGCTCGGCGCGGAGATCGTCGCCTGGAGCCGGGAGCGGATGGCCGCGTACAAGTACCCGCGCCTGGTGGAGTTCGTCGACGCGTTCCCGCTCGGCCCCAGCGGCAAGGTGCTCAAGCGGGAGTTGGCGCGGCGGTTCGGCGCCGAGCGCTGAATCAGACCGCCAGCAGCCCGCGGAACCTGTCAAGGCGATCAAGGCAGGTGATGTTGCGCCTAAGGGCTGTCCCGTAAATGATCTCCGAGTCGTCTCAGGCATGGTTGGCTGCGGTGTGGCCCGCTGGTCTATCCGGCGAGGGTGAGGTTGTGCATGCGGGCGATGCCGAGCATGGCGTGGTGGACTCCGTCGCCTTTGAGGCGGCAGTCGCGGAGGATCTTCCAGGTCTTCATGCGGGCGAAGGCATGCTCGATGCGGGCTCGGACCTGCTTGTGGGACTTGTTGTGGTCCTTTTTCCAGTCCGGGAGTTCGGCCTGGCCGCGATGTCGGCGGTGCGGGATGACGAGTCCGGTGCCCGGGTAGCCGCCGTCGGCGATCGTGAGGGTCTTGCCGACGGCGGCCTTGGCGCCGGATTCCTCCCATGCCTTGCAGTCGTTGCGGTTGCCGGCGAGCGGCTGGCCAACCACGACGACCAGGCGGGTATCGGCGTCGATGACGACCTGGTGGTTGGTGGAGTACCGGTAGTTCTTCGACCGCTCTGCGATGGTGTGGTCGCGGGTGGGGACCAGGGTGCCGTCCACGATGAGCACGGTGTCCTTGGCGAACCGCTTGCGGGGCTGGAGAGCGAGCATCGGCCCGAGATGGTCGATGATCCGGTCCGCCGCCGACTTCGACACCCCGAACAACGGAGCGAGTTGCCGCATTGTGAGGTTCGTTCGCCAGTAGGCCGCGACCAGTAGGACCCGGTCCTCCAAAGGAAGGCTCCAAGGACGGCCCTTGCGGACCGCGTCCGCACCCTGGCGCCGCAGAACCGTCACCAGCTTCCCGAAGGTGCGAGGACTCAGCCCGGAGAACGGGGCTATCCAGGAAGACACCGACGCCGTGATCACACCAGCCATGCCAAGAATCTTCCATGGGTGTGATCAGTGGTTTGGCCCACCTCTCAGCTGCCGCTCAGCGGAGACGTCCACGCGGGGTCGTGTCGGGATCTCCTCGTAAGGTGGGCCGGCAGATGCTCCGCCGCGAGGGAGGAAGTGTCTTGCGGCGCGCCGATTGCAGTCAGGACGGCGATGAGCCTTGCCGATGCTGTTTCCGGCACGTCCAGGTCGGTGAGGAGGGGAAGCAGCAGCAGGAAGCGGGTGGCTGTGTCCTGGACGCCTTCGTCCGCAAGGGACGGGCTGTCAGCGATCCGGATCAGTTCGTGCCATGTCAGCCCAGTGCCCGAGAAATCTCCGTCCCAGCTGGCGATCTGCTCGACGTAGCCTCTGCCTGGGTGGGTGAGGAGGTAGTCGGTGCCGTAATCGCCATCCAGGTTGCGGTAGATCACCACGGCTCCGGGGCCATCTTCTGCCGGCATCCTGAACACTGGCCAGTGCTCAGGATCGAAGAGGACCTCGGACAGGGCATCGGCATCAGCGCCGTCCTCACCGAACCACTCCGGAACCGGGCGCTCGGCACACCCCCCGTCGCTGCACATCACCAAGAGGTAGTTCGACCAGAAGCCCGGGTGGACCAGCAGTGACTCGCCCGGCGCCAACGGGCCGACGTCGTATCCCTTGATCAGCACCCGTGGATCCTGTCACCAGCCACCGACACGGTCCGATCCGGGATCGACAAGGGGGCGCCGTCCAGTTACGGGACAACGCTTAGCCGAAGCAACTGAGCGCTCCACGGGCACCCCTCGTCCGCCCCAGGCCTGTCTCACCCAAGAACAGCAGGTCAGGGGCCCTGCTGGGACGATGGGACCGCTGTGACAGAGCACCCCGCTCACGCCGTCCAGCTATGTCGAACGACGCAGCGCCAGACTGGGAACTGACTCCCCCGCACGACCTCCCAACTTTTCAAACATCCACCGAGACAGCACCAGCGGCTCTACGCTCCGTGTTAAGACAGTGACGCTGCCGAGCTCGACTCGATGGGAGACGGGAATGAGTGCGGAGATCGCTCAGCTGGTGGAGCAAGCCAGTCCATACCTGACGTCGGCTATAAGCGCCTTTGGCGGCGCGGTCCTGGCCCGAGGCGAGGACGCCGCCGTGGAAGCGACCGCGAACCTCGGCCGCCGCATCCTTTCCATCGTGTTCCGGCGCGTGAGCGAGAGCGAGCAGGCCACCCTGGAATCCGCAGTGCATGACGCCGCCGAAGCCCCACAGGACGCGGACGCGGCCGCCTCGCTGCGCCAGCAGATCAAGCGAGCCCTGCGCGAGAACCCCGATCTCCGGAACGAACTTGCCATGCTCCTGCCTGCACCCATTGTCGGCCCTGTCACCATCACCGCGTCCGGCGAACGATCCATCGCCGCCCACACCATCACCACCGCCATCACTGGCGATGGCCGCCGCGCCAACACGTGAGCAGCCACAGCTTCGAATCGTACGGTTATCGGTCAGTCGCCGGCGGAACCATCGGAACTGCGATCACTGGCGACGTCATTGGCCTGCCCGCCGAGGTCCTCACCGCGGCCCGCGACGTACCAGCCCCACCAGGCCTCACCAACCTGCCGCCCTACCCCCTTTGTCTCGGCCGCGACGACGTCCTCACCCAGCTCCGCGCCTCCCTTACCGAAACCAACGGCACCGCAATCACGCAGGCGTCAACCGTCCACGGCCTCGGCGGCATCGGTAAGAGCACCCTCGCTCTCGCCTACGCCCACCGCCACCGCTCGGACTACTCGCTCGTCTGGTGGGTCAACGCCGACTCCCCCACCCGCATCGAGCAGGCTCTCGCTGGTCTCGCCCGAAGGCTCCTCCCCGCTTGGGCCGGAGCCACATCCCAGGACCAGCAAGCTGAATGGGCGATGGCCTGGCTCCAGTGGCATTCAGGCTGGCTTCTCGTCTTCGACAACGCCGAGAAGCCTGCCGACCTGGATTACTACCTCGGCGCTCTTAACAAAGGCCACCACCTGATTAGCAGCCGACGCGCCACCGGCTGGCCCCACACCATCCGCACCATCGCTCTCGGTACGCTCCATTCCGAAGATGCCGCGCAACTAATCTGCATGTACGCCTTTCCCGACAGCACGCCCACCGCACGGGAACTACAAGAAGCCCGCGAGCTCGCGGTGGAGCTGGGCTACCTGCCACTTGCTCTCGAACAGGCTGGCGCCTACCTCCGGCAGAATCCCACCATCACCATCGATTCCTATCGTCGGCGCCTACTCAATAATCTCGACAAGGCCGCCGATAGCATCGACGCCGAACGGACCATAGCCCGAATCTGGAATCAAACCGTCCGCGACCTTGCCGCCCGAAACCCCCGGGCTGTCAACATTCTCCGCACGTTGGCCTGGCTCGCCCCCGACGGAGTCCCGATCTCCCTCCTCGAAACCTCCGCCGCCGACGACCATGAGTTCCACGAGGCCCTTGGTCTCCTGAACTGCTACAGCATGGTAAACATCACAGAACGAACCGTGAGCATCCATCGGCTTATTCAAACAGTACTTCGCTCTACTGCGCCAGACGGGCCTGATGGATCACCCGCTGGGCGTCGCGCAGCGGAAAATGCGCTCCTCAAAGTTCTGAACCAGTGTGGCTCTCCCCAGGGAATCATCTCAGCAGAGTGGGATGCCCTAATGCCACAGCTCATCGCACTGGCCATCACCAGACCGGAAGAAACCACAGACAATCACACAGAGAACCTCTACACCACAGCAGCCGAGTACCTGCACCAACAGGGACACATCACGCGTGCGATCCCCTTCTACGAGGCCATCGTCGCTCAGCGTAGGCGGGCTCTCGGTGACACCAGCCCCGACACAATCACCAGTTGCAACAACCTCGCGGCCGCCTACCAGTCCGCTGGTGACCTCGCCCGCGCCATTCCTCTCTTCGAAACCACTCTCGTCCAGTACACACGCGTCCTAGGGAACGCCCATCCGGACACTCTCGTCTGCTGTAACAATCTCGCAGCCGCCTACGGGTCGGTCGGTGACTTCAAACGCGCCATCCAGCTCCACGAGGCCACCCTCGCCCACCGCGAACGCTTCCTCGGCAACACCCATCCCAGTACCCTCGCCAGTCGCGCCAACCTGGCCTCCACCTACTTGTCCGCTGGCGACCTCGCACGCGCCATCCAACTCCACGAGGCCACCCTCGCCCACCGCGAACGCTTCCTCGGCGACAGCCATCCAGACACCGTCATGAGCCGAAACAATCTGGCTGGCGCATACCAGTCTGCCGGTTACTTCACGCGCGCCACCTCTCTCTATGAAACCTCTCTAAATCAATTCGAGCGAGTCCTTGGAGAAACTCACCCCACCACCCTTGTCGCGCGCACAAACCTCGCCCATGCCTACCGGTTGGCCGATGATCTCGCGCGCGCCATCCCCCTTTATGAGAGCACCCTCGCTCAATTAGAGCAGATTCTCGGCGAGACTCACCCCAACACCCTATTGAACCGAAGCAATCTGGCCTGCGCCTATCAATCAGCTGGCCAGACTGAACGTTCCATTCAGCTTCATGAGGTCACCCTCGCCATGCGTGAGCGGATCCTCGGCACCACCCATCCCGACACCATCACAAGCCGTAACAACCTCGCTGGATCGCTTTACGAGACTGGCGACCTCACGCGCGCCTTACCCCTTCTCGAAACTGCCCTTGCCCAGTCGCAGCAGGTCCTCGGAGAAACCCACCTCAGCACACTCTCCAGCCTCAGTAATCTGGCCTGCGCCTACCAGTCAGTCGGCGAATTCGAGCGCGCTATCTCCCTAGGCGAGATGGCACTAAACCTCCGCGAACGATCCCTCGGCGAAAGCCACCCCGACACCATCAATAGCCGCATCAACCTTGCCAACTTCTATTATGAAATCGGCAATTTTGAACACGCCATTCCCCTCTTCGAGGCAACCCTCGCGGATCGTGAAAAACTTCTTGGCGATTCTCATCCGAGTACAGTCAAAACCCGCAAAGCCCTCGCCGAATCAATCCGACAGCGAGACAAGCGCGCTAACCCGCCTACGTGAATTCGATTTAGGCCTCGCGAGTGGCAGGGAAGGCGGTTCACTCCGCCGTCCACCGCCTGATCAGGTCCGCTGCCCGTGATCGGCCGATCCCTGAAGGGGTAGGTACCTCATGACCCCCAGTCAAGGGTTTCAACCATTCTCGGCAGCCGAGACCTCAAGGCCTCGGCTTTCTTGCATCTCAACTGCACTGAAAACAAGGGAAGTTGAGACTCATCTGAAGATCCACGGTCGACAGAGCTCGAACCCGCTCGATGCCCAACCGGGTTCAAGTTCGTACATAGATGTCTGTTACCGCCCACGGGCGCTCACCAGTCGTGGCCCCAAACTGGTCCCCAAATGGTCCCCCAGGGCCCCGGTCGCTGCGGGTGACGACAATCTGTCGACCCTTCAGCAGAGCCCGCCTGTGGGTTCCGCATCGGCCTGTCCGCCGGAGTCGTTCTGGCCAGCGGGTTTCGCGGTTGTCCCTCCGAAGTGTCCACCAGTATTGTCCTGCGGCCCTGTCCACATCCTCTGCCACCGCCGGCTGCGGTGTTGCCCGGGCTGGGCACGGGAACGTGCTGGGCTGCTGGTGCAGCTCGGGGTGGTGGCAGTGACGGGGCTGCCGATTCTGCGGCTGCCCGGGTGGTCAGCTGAGCTGAGACGCGGGTGGTCGGCCAAGAGCTGAGCGGGACCGGCCGCGCCCGGTACGGCAGCAGGGCTAGGACCGCGCGTCGCGGTCCGAGCCCTGCCCCGTGCGGTGCCGCGCTGCGGCGGCGGTGCGTCAGCCCTGTACGGTGTCGCCGCCCGCCTGCCCGGCGCCGTCAGCCGTTCCTGCCTTCTCGCGCATCTTGCGCACCAGCTCCGCCTTCTGGTCGGCTGCACCCTGGCGGTCGAGGTTGCGGTGCGGACCGTTGTTCTGCCGTTCGGCGCGGGACTGCCTCTTGCGCTGGCCGCCGCCCATGCCCACGGGGTTGTTGATGTTCTTGCTCACGGTCGTGGGTTCTCCCGGTGGTGAAGTGAAGTGAAGTGATCTACGGATTCATCGGTGGGGGACGGGCGGCGACGTCGAAGGACGTCAGCAGGGGCCCATCACGCGCTCACTCGTAAGTCGGCGTCTGGAAGAACATGGCAACGACGTTACCTGGTTCCGTCGGCCCTGAACACCAACCTTTTCGCCGCTCCCGCGTCGGCCGGGCCTTCGGCGAGCGCCCGGGGCCGACCGGTTCCTTCGGAATCCCAGCACCGCCGGCACCCGCCAGCACCCGCCGGTCGTCGCCGCCCGCCGTGTCCAGATGGGCGTTGCCGGGCCGCGGGGGCGCTGCCAGTGGTCGCGAGCACACTGATGGCATGAGAGGAGATCTCATTTGGAGAGGCGTCGGGTGCAGATGAGGGCTGCTGCGATGCTGGCGAAGGCGGCGAAGTGGTCAGCCTTTCGCTCGTAGCGACGGTGAAGTCGGCGGAAGCCGCCGAGCCACGCAACGGTGCGCTCGACCAGCCAGCGGTGCCGGCCGAGACGGCTGGAGGTCTCGATCCCGCGGCGGGCGATGCGGGCGGGGATCTGTCGGCGGCGCAGGTACGGTGACCGTGCCCGAGACCTGCGCGCCGCGGCCGCCGGGCGTCTTGTTGACACCCTGCAGGCCGCCGGCCGCGCCGATCGCCGTGACGTCGACCTGGGTGACGCCGCTCGGGACGGTGAACGTCTGCTCGGCGCCCGTGAAGGCGAACGTACAGGTGGTGGTGGGGCCCGAGACCGTGCAGGTGCCCTGCGCGTGGGCGGTCCCGGACAGCGCCACCGGGGCGATGCCGGCGACACAGAGCATGCTGGCCGCAACGGCCGGCGCGGATCCGCGGCGACCGGCCGAACCGGCACGGCCCCCGCTCGTACCCGGGCCCGGCTGACCGGCTACAGCCGGCCCTTCGCGCTCCAGGCCAGCGACCCTTGTCGCCCGCCCGGTCGGCGGCACCGAGCGGGCGGAGGGCAAGGGTCGCCAGCCGCCGATGGCCGTCACCCCCGCTGGGGGACGGCCACCGAACAGGGCTCACGCCGTGGTCACTAGCACGACCACGGCGTGGTGACGTGGCCCGTCACGGTGTCCACCGCCACCGTCCTGCCCTCGCTGGGAATGCAGAAGTAGTAGGTGGGATGCGGGTTCTGCACGACGGGCTCATTGAGGTACAGGGGCTTGAACGCGCCGGTGTGCCCGGCCTTGACGGCCAGATCGTGGGCCTGGACCTCCGTCATGGTGAACGGGGAGATGGCCTGGATCCCGATCGGGACGCTCCACGGCTGCGTGCTCTGGTACTGACCGGTGGTCGAGTACTTGTACTCGAAGGACGGCTCCGAGCCCATGGCCCGGAAGCGGATCCACCAGGCCTGGACGTCATTGGGGTTGGTCGTGGGTGTCAGCAGGACGGCGTCCGCGTCGTAGAACTGCGAGCCGGGGTGCTCCTGCTGCGCCTTCACCTTGGCCTCCCGCACGATCTGTGTGAGCGGGAGGTGGGGTGCCGCGCTGGCGGTGGACGGGGCGATCGGCACCAGCGACAGGGCCGTGGCGGTCGCGGCGAGCCCGATCCGTGCCCGAAGGCGGCGGCGTGATGTCCGGCACCCGTTCAGTGCGGGTGTCGCGGGCGTGCGGGCGGTGCGCGTGGTGTTCATGTCCTTCATCTCCTTCGACCCGGACCCTGCGTGGTCACGGTGGAAGTCGACTGCCGGGTTCGGCGTGAGCGGTGGCCGACGGGCGAGAGGTCCTCGGCCGGACTCCGCGGGGATGCAGCCTCCCGGGGTCCAACGGTAGGAAGGTCTCCGGGCGCCGTCTCCTGGCCGTCATCCTCGCTGAGCCGAACAGGCGAACCTCTCACCCGGAGCGATGCCCGTCCGGGGTTTCGCCGCGCGGTCCCGGCCGGTGGGCCCGATCCTGTGCCGCTCCTTGATCATCGCTGACTGTTACAAGGCGGTGACACGATCTTCTCGAAGTGGGCGTCCCAGCCGACGATCCTGTAGATCGTCCTTCAGGCTGCGCTCCGCCCACTCCAGGGCGATGTAGTACCGCTCCAGAACCGGGTCCCAGCCCGACTCCAGCATCCGCACGATATGAGGGTGCTCGACAGCTTTGAGTGCGGCGGTCTCCCGTTCCAGGAAGACCTTGATGATTTCGTCGTCGCGCCGCTTGAGTAACTTGATCGCCGCGAACTGCCTGTCACTGTCGCTGTTTGCCGTGTCGACGGCCTTGCGCACCTTCGACAGACCGCCGCTGCGCGCGCTGTCTCCCACCAGCAGGAAACGATCGTTGATCACATGCGGTCCCACACATGCTCCTCGTCCAGCACCGGCGTCAACTACCGGTCCGGCCATCCTGCCAGCCCAGGACTCCTCGGTTGGATGATTCGGCAGATCCGGGCTTGATCGTGGCCAACTCCTCGATGACTACAGTGCCCGACGCTCGACCAACTTATTGCCTATCTTCGGCTTGTTGGGGAGAGCTGTGGCCGAGGACGTGGTCGACGGCATCGGAGACAGCCAATCCGGTGGCCCGGAGGGTGGCCACTCCGGAGTGTCAGGGTGGCCCACTCGTGGTCGAGGGCATCCACGGCGGTGCTACCAGCAGCCGACGGTAGAGGCTAGCGCCGTAGCCGCTCCCCCGCACGGAAGCGGCCCGTCGAATCTGTCGATGACGGCCGCCAGTTGCTCGTCCGCTTCGCGATCTACGCCGACCTTCCAGCGCGTTGCCGTTGCTCTACTCGCGCTTCGAGTTCGGCTGGTAGGTACCAGCCTTCGATGGTGGGGGTCATGTAGAGGCGGGCCTTGAGGCCGAGGAGGAGCCGGCGGCGTCGTTCCTGGTCGGCCTGGGTCCAGACGTCGGCAAAGGTCTGTCCGGTCTCGACTTCCACCCAGGCGGAGGGGCGTTGCGGGAGGGCGGCGAGGCGGCGGCGTTCGTCGACGAGGACTTCGAGGGCTTCGGCGTACTCGTCGTCGCCGCCGGGGTAGTCGAACAAGTTGCGGCGTTCCTCGCGGAGGTCGCGCACGGCCGCGGTGACGTGGTTGAGCTGTTCGGTGTGGTCCTCGCCGGGGATGAATCTGCGCACCGTCATCGCCAGGCCGGCCAAGCGCTCGACCAGGGCGGTGATCGCGGCGGTGACGCGCTCGCCCTTGACGGACTGGCCCTTGCAGGCGGGTTTGCCGGCCGTCTTCGCGCTGCGGTAGTACTCGTAGGTCTTGCCGTTCTCGGCGAGGTTCACCTGCCGGTAGAACCGGTCGCCCCAGCGGTCGCAGTGCGCAACGCCGAGCCAGGGCGAGGCGCCGTTCGAGCGCTCCTTCGTCACCGAGCGCTCGTCCATCACCGCCTGGACCGCGGCCCACTCCTCCTCCGCGAACAGAGGCTTGGCCATCCGGGCCCCGTCGGCCGGCGGCAGCCACACCACCGGTGCCCGGCCTGGGTCGTCCTGCTCAGCCGTAGCGACGGCGCGGTGGAGGCCGTCGGGCAGGTGGTCGATGAGGACCAGGTGTAGGCGCCGAAAGAACGCGGCCTCGCCCGGCTGCTCGGCCGTGTTCCTCCACCGCGGCCTTCAGGAGTACCTGCCCGATCGGTCAGCGGATGGACGCCTTTTCGATAAAGGTCCACTCGTTCGAACAAGGCTTGTTCGAGGGTGTCTGCCGGCCTGGTGGTAGGCGGAGGTTCATCGGCATGAGGACGGCGTTGGCGTCGGACCGGGCGATGGTGGGTTCGCGTGTGTCGGACACGCACGGGGATGAAGGCAAGGTCTCGCACCTGGCTCAGGCGGAGTCGGTCGGCAGCCCGGCACGCGCTCTCGAAGGAGTGGGAGATCATGGCGCGCGTTCACGTGAGGGTGCACAGCTCGGTGCCGGCGACCCAGGCGGCGATGTCCTCGACTGCGTCACGGTAGAAGACCTCGAAGGGGTCGTCGGTCATGTATCCGATGTGCGGGGTCCGGAGGGCGTTGGGAGCCGCGCGCAGGGGGTGCTCGACGGGCAGCGGTTCGAGGTCGACGACGTCCGGTGCCGCGCCTGCGATCCGCGGACGCGCCGTCAGACGGTCCGAGGGTGCCGGTGGGGCGGGCCGGGCTTCGCTCCGGTTGAGAGGTGGCCATTCGTATGGCGGAACGCGGCGCGCGTCGCCTTGTGTGAACAGGTTGCGCCGGATTGTCTGGGGCGCGTCAGCCAGCATGTCCGCCGTCGGCCAGAATGTCCTCTGGCGGGCCGTTCCGGGAGCCATCATGCGTGCACGAAGCCTGTTCGTCGCGGCCGCAGCCGCCATTCTCGCCCTGGTCCAGCCAGGCCTCGCCGCCGCGGACGGCGACCCCAGCACCACGGTCACGTTCACCGTCACGTCCGGCGCATTGTCGATGTCGGTCCCGGTCAGCGTCAGCCTGGGCTCGGGAGCGCCCGGCACCACGATCAGCGGGGCGATCGGCCCCTGTACCGTCACCGACAACCGCGCCCTCGCCTCGGCCTCCTGGACGGTGACCGCGGCGGAGACGGACTTCGCGAATGGTCCGTCGACGATTCCCGCCACCGACGCCACCTACTCGGTCGGGACGGTGACGACGACCGGCACCATCACCGTCACCACAACGGACGTGACGCTGAGCAACTCCGCACAGACGGTACTCACCGGGAGCGCCGGCGTCGGAGACAACACCGCGAGCTGGAACCCGACAGTCGCCGTGAGCGTGCCCGCCGGCGCCGTCGGCGGAACCTACACCGGAACGCTGACCCAATCCGTTGCCTGACGGAATGAAAGGCGCGCGCCGGTACTGGGTTCTCCTGCTGATGCTGGCCTTCGTGCAGGCCGCCGGGGTGATGCCGGCGGCAGGTCACGAGGCACCCGCGGCGTCTTCCCCCCAGGACCCGGCTGCCGACAGGACCATCGCCATCAAGCTTCTCGACGCTCCGGAGAACCGCCGCGCCGATCCCCGAGCGCATGCCTACATCATCGATCACCTCGCACCCGGCTCGACCATCGAACGGCGGGTGGAGATCACCAACAGGTCGTCCACACCGATGCACGTCAAGGTCTACGCCGCGGCAGCCACCATCGCGAAGGGTGAGTTCACCTTCGCGCCGGAGCGCACACCCGACGAGCTGACCGGCTGGACATCATTCGATGCGGCGGACCTCGAGCTGGCGGCCTCCGAAACGGCGCGGGTGCGCACCACCGTTCGGGTGCCCGGGGACGCCGCCGCCGGGGAACGATACGGCGTCATCTGGGCGCAGACGGCCGCCCCCACGGATCGTTCGCACACTCTGACGGTGCTGGGCCGGGTGGGCGTCCGCATGTACATCGACGTCGGTCCCGGTGACGAGCCAGCCTCGGACTTCACGATCGAACGGCTCTATCCGGCCCGAGCCCGCGACGGGCGGGGAGAGGTTCGCGCCCGGATCCACAACACGGGGGGTCGCGCCCTGGACATCAGCGGGACACTGTCCCTCCTCGACGGGCCGGGTGGACAGCACACCGGACCGTTCTCGACCGGCAGGACGGGCGCCACACTGGCTCCCGGCGACAGCGGGGAGGTGGTCGTCCCGCTGGACGCGACGCTGCCGAACGGCCCGTGGACCGGGGAGCTCGCGCTCAGAAGCGGCCTGGTGGAGCACACCACCCGGGCCACCATCACCTTCCCGTCGACCCCCGGCAGCGTCGGAGCGGACGCCGCGTCGGCCGCCCTGCAAGGGGACTTCCCCACCTCGGTGGTGGCCTGGCTCTCAGCCCTCGCCCTCGCCGCTCTCTGCCTTCTGCTCTCCAGGTTCCTCCGGCGCCGTCGATGACCACTCCGACCACGACCCGCCCTCGCCGTCGGCTGATCTGCTCCGTGAGCGACGTATGACGGTTCTCGTCGAGCGTGTCACCGCTCCTTCTGCGCCGGCGCCATCCTCGCCGGGGCGCCGACGTCGGCACACCTCTCGCCCGCCCCCTGCCGCACGGATGCTGAAAGTCATGTTCGTGTCGCTATGAGTAACCACGGCTTGGTATCGACGGTTGGAAGCGGAGATGTCGGTGTTCGGACACGGGAGAGGGCGGGCCGGAGCAAGCCGCGGCACGGGAGGTGCGGGCGGCATGTGGCGACCGTGGCTGAGGGTGCGGGCCCGGAGGGCGGGGGCGGTCACGCTGACCGGGCTGGCCGTCCTGCTGATCGTCCTGGCCACGACCTGGACAGCCACGGTTCAACCCACCCGCGTCGCCCGGGTCGGCTACGCGACGACGCCGGTGATCGAGCCCTTGACCGCCATTGGCCTCACCAAGCCCAGTGGCACCACTGGCCCCGGCGGCACCGACCGCGCTGCCAGAACCAGCAGTAGCGGCAATACCAGCCTCACGTTCACGGTCGTCCCGGTCAGCCTGACCATCGCCAAGAGTCACACGGACCCTTTCGTCAGCGGCGAGGACGGCGTCTACACCATCACTGTGGGTAACCTCGCGACGGCCAGCCCCACCAATGGCACCACGGTCACCGTCCACGACCTCCTCCCCGAAGGTCTTCGGGCCGACAGGATCACCGGCGCGGGGTGGAGCTGCGTTCCGGCCACCCTCACCTGTACGCGCAGCGACATCCTGTCTGCCGGGCACAACTACCCACCCATCACCCTGAAGGTCGATGTCTCCTGCCACGCCCGTGAGCGGGTCACCAACACCGCTACCGTCACCGGCGGCGGTGACAGTACCACCCACACCGCCACCGACCCCACCACGATCGAGCGCCACGGGCATGACGACGACGGGCACGGCGGCCACGACGGGCATCACGACCACTGCGACGGCCACGACCACTGGTAGCACTCGGCCCGTCTGGACGTAGCGGGAGGTGGCGCAGGTCCTCCGCCCCTGCAGCGGACCTCCACCACCTCCCGCCCTGCCGGCGTCCGCCGAGACCCACGCCGAGCGCTGGTCCGACCACGCCCCGGTGACCGCGGCCTACGACCTGGAGGCCTGACTCGGCGTTGTGGACCAGGGCGGCGACCCCATTGTCGCCGCCCTGCATCCCGGAGGTGGCCACGCCCTGCCGCTGAGAGGTCCGGCACTACGCCGGCGCGTGTTCCAGCAGCTCAGCCGGATCGGGCAGATGACATCGGAGGCTCCACCCCGGTCGCACTGGGCACGGCCCGTCGGCATCTGCGCCTCGGCCTGCTTCGGCGCCAGAGCACGAGCACGAGCACGAGCAACCCCGTTGCCTGCCACTGGGCTTGTCAGCAGACAGCAACCAGGGGCCTCCCCCACCTGCGCCGGGACCTCCGGTCAGTACGCGATGGTGTGGTCGGCGATGATCCGGCCGGCCGCGTCCGTGGTGGAGAGACCCGCCCGGGGCCAGCCCTCGGTGAAGTACTGGCGGAAGTCGGCGCTGCGCTGCTCGCCCATCAGCCGGACGGTCCGGTCCCACGTCCCGCCGTCCGGACCGTCCGCGGCCCAGAGGTCGAGCAGGGAGCCGCCGACGCGGCCCTGGACGGCGTCGCCGCGGTCCCACGCGGTGGCGCCGTCGTTGTGCAGGTCGAAGTCCTGGCCGTCAGGGTAGACGTAGCGGTAGTCGCCCAGCGCGTAGGCCGCCGCCGCGTCCGCGAAGGCTTCGGTCCAGGCGCACCCGGGCGTGCTGGCGACGTCGAAGGTGTGGTTCTCGCAGCCCGGGGCGTCCGGGAACCAGTGGTCGTAGAGCTCGAACTGGAGCCAGTGGGACGCCTCGTGGAGGATGGTGTGCCGGGAGGCAGTGTGCTCGTCGGCGAGCACGACGTTGCGGGTGTCGGGCTCCCAGAAACCGCCGACGGTGGCGTCCGGCGCCCAGGTGAAGGTCAGCTCGTCGCAGCCTCCGGTGGTCCGGTGACGGGTCCAGCAGCGCGAGCCCGGGCCCTCGGCGGCCGTCACCTTGCGGTAGAGGTCGCCCACGGTGTCGACGATCTTCCAGGCGCCCTGCCGGTCGGCGGGCACCTTGAGGGTGCCGAGGTCCCGGTTGCCCGCGACGTCGCGCAGCCGCGCGGAGTCGAAGGCGTACTCGGTGCCGCCGGTGGGGCTGATCACCCGCCACAGGTCGCCGCCGCTGGACCGGAACCTCACGTGGGCCTCGGTCAGCTCACCGGCCCGGCCCGCGCAGGCCCGGAACCCGCCCCTTTCGTCGGTGACGCCCGAGGCGAGCAACCGGTCCGCGCCGTCCGTCGAGAGCCGGCCCCACAGTTCCCAGGTGCCGCCGCGGGCCACCGCGGTGGTGAGCCGCTCGACCCCCTTCGTGCCGGCCTCCGCGTCGTGGTGGTCGTAGGTCAGCGCTCCGGTGAGGCACGTCCGGCCGGCCGCCGGAATGGTGGTGGCCGGGACGACGACCGTGGCGGGAGCGTTCGTCGGCGCCGATGCGGCCGAGCCGCCGGCCGTCGACGGGCCGCAGGACGCCACGGTCGCCAGCAGGACGGAGGCGGCCAGCGCCCGGCCCCGGGCGGCGGCCCGCCGGGCGGCGCCCGCGACGGTGGGCGACGGGGGCAGGGCTCGGAAGCGGTCGGACAACGTCAACTCCGTGAGTGTTTCAGGACTTTGGAGGAAGATCCCGGCCGCGCGGACGAGGCCGATCCGGACGACGGCACCGTCCGGCCAGGCGGAAGCCGGCGGTGAAACGCCGACGGCTGAGAACGACCACGCTCCGCGGTTTGCGGACGGCGGCACGGGGAATCCCGGCGGAAGAGCGCGGGATTCGACGAGACTAGACGATCCGACGGGGCCGACGGGCCCGAAGCGGCACCGGACGGCCCGCAGACTTTCCCCGGCGCCTTCCACTGCCGGGTCACCGGCCCGATCCTTGCGGACCGAAGGGTCCCGAACGTCCTGAGTCTTTCGGTGCCGACCGTCATCCTCTCCGACCCCCGCAGCCCCTACGTTGGGCCACGGCCGGGGCACGGGATGCGCCCCGGCCACCCCCGGGCGACAGTCGACGCCCGATCGGTCACGGACAGGGCCGGCCCCCGACGCCGGGCCGGCCGGGGCGGGAGGACGGACGGATGGCAGTGCGCAAGGCCGCCACGATCAAGCAAGTCGAGCAGACGGTGCGGGAGATGGATGTGACCGACCCTCCGCTCACCGTCTTCGGCGTGTTCCTCAATGACAGCCCGTGGCTCTCCTGCCTCGGTGGCGGCCTCGATGCCGACACCTACTTCGTCACCACCACCGCGCGGTCCGTCCACTTCCACCAGGTCAGGACCAGGGGGCTGGGACAGCGGCCGGGCAGCCTCGTCCACAGCCTCGACCGGGATGACGCGGCGCGCCGGATGGGCGAGGTCCGCCGCCAACTGCTCTGGAGCTCCTTCCCGTTCGTCCTCCCCGGGAACGACACGCCCACCCGGATGAACGTCCGCCTCGGCTGGCGGAAGGAGTTCGCACGGTTCACCGCCGACCTGGACAGGGCCGCCGCACGGCGCTGACCCCTGGCGGCCGGCGCCCGGCGCGACGGCCCGGCCAGGGGTACCGGGAAGCCCGGCCCGGGCGGATCGCACCGAGAGATTCCCCGAGAACAGTTCTGACGCATTCTGACGCATCGTCAGATCACGACTCGACCTGATCCGCTGGAAGCGCGAGTCCAGCCGGACACCGCCCCCTCCGCCGGGCACGACGGGACGGAACGCGCCACCCCGCGGGAGGAAGCGCCCCACCGCGCGGGCCCATCGACCGTCGACGGCCGAGGCCGTCCGCACCGAACCACCGTCACACCCGATCCCGCTCGACAGGAACCCCCATGACCACCCACCGGACCGGCCACCGCCTCATGCTGGCGGCGCTCGCCACCGGCAGCCTGCTGCTCACCACCGCCTGCAACGACCTGACACCCGACCAATCGACCGACGCAGGCGCCGTCAGCTCAGCCGGCGCCGCCGCCAAGCCTGCCGGAGCCGACGACCCCCGGCTCGGCGCCTTCTACGGCCAGCACATCGACTGGCACACCTGCCGGCCGGGCTCCGAGAGCCGGCCGGTCGACCTGACCGGGCTGCAGTGCGGCGAACTGCGCATTCCGCTGGACTACACCGACCCGGCCACCGAGGCGCTCGGCATCGCGCTGGTCCGGCTGCCCGCGGCCGATCCCGCCCAGCGGGTCGGCTCCCTGGTGATCAACCCCGGCGGACCCGGCGGGTCCGGCGTGGAGATGGTCGAAATGGGGCGAAAGCTCTTCGACGGCGCCCTGCACAACCGCTTCGACGTCGTGGGGTTCGACCCGCGGGGCACCGGGGCGAGCTCCCCGGTGACCTGTCTGACCGACCGGCAGCGGGACGACCGCGACCAGGTGGACATCCCCGTCGACCCGACGAAACGTCGTGTGGTGCTCGAACAGCGGGACAAGGAGTTCGCCGCCGCCTGCGCGGCGACGTCGGGCAAGCTGCTCCCCTTCGTCGGCACCCGCAACACCGCCCGCGACCTCGACGTCCTGCGCCAGGCGCTCGGCGATCCCAAGCTCAACTACCTGGGCATCTCCTACGGCACCTACCTGGGCACGCTCTACGCCGAGGAGTTCCCCGCCCGGACCGGTCGTCTGATCCTGGACGGCGCGGTCGACCCGGCCGCCGACACCCTGGACGAGTCCACTGACCAGATCATCGGGTTCGAGTCCTCGCTCCAGCACTTCGCCGCCGACTGCGTCCGCGCCCACGCCGCCGAGTGCCCGCTCGGCAGCGACCCGGACACCGCGGCGAAGAAGGCCGCGGACTACCTGGAGAGCCTGCACGACCACCCGCTGGACACCGCCGACGGGCGCAAGCTCACCAGCGACCTGGGCTGGGCCGGCACCCAAGCCCTCCTCTACGGCGACGAGACGGACGCCTGGCCGGCCCTGCGCGCCGCCCTCACCATGGCCATGGTCCAGCAGCGCGGCGACCTCCTCCTCGCGTCCGCCGACCGCTTCCACGGCCGTGACGAGAAGGGCCACTACACCAGCCTCAGCGACTCGCACACTGCGATCTCCTGCGCCGACGGAGCCGCCGCCACGCCGTCCCCGGAACACGCGCAGGATGTCGTGGCCAAGCTCAAGGCCGAGGCCCCGCTGGTCACGCAGGGCGTCTCGGTCGAGGACTACCAGCACGGCAGGTGCGAGAACTGGCCGTTCAAGACCCCCGAGAAGCCGCACGTCGTCCGGGCCGAGGGCAGCGCCCCGATCCTGGTCGTCGGCAGCACGGGCGACCCGGCCACGCCGTACGCCGCCGCGGAGAACCTGTCCAAGGGCCTGGCCCACGCCACCCTGCTCACCCGCGAGGGCGAGGGGCACGGCGCCTTCGGCCGGGGCAACACCTGCATCGACGCGGCGTACGAGGCCTATCTGGTGGCCGGCACGATGCCCGCCCCCGGTACCCGCTGCGCCAACTGACACCCGAGCCCGCCGGCCCGAGGCGAGCCTCCCCTCCTCAGCCTCGGGCCGGCGTCCCCCTCCCCGGTCCGTCCGACCATGCCCTGACCGGGCGGACCGGGGAGACACCGGTCAGCGGCGCGATGCGCGGCGGGCCGGCGGCGCGCTGCGCGTCCGCCGGTCGACCGGCGCCTTCTCCAGGTCGTCGAGCTGCGCGGTGATCGTGGCGCGCAGGTCGTCGTCCTCGACGTGGTGGTCGCGGAAGAGCGTGCAGCCGTCCACATCAGGTTCGCGCAGAGACACGCCGGCACCCGGCCCGTCCGCGCCCCCACCGGCGCCACCGGCGCCACCGGCGCCACCGGCGCCACCGGCGGCACCGACGGGATGCCGACGTCCTCGGGCCGGGCCAGCTCGACGGGGTCCCTGCCACCGATTCCGACGTCGACGACAACTGCCCCTGTGGGAGGCGGTGGTGGCGCGCAGTAGCGGTCCGCTGTCGGTTCGCCCCGGACGGTCCTGTCCTGTCTGGGGCGCGGTGCGCACGCTGTCCGGGAGGGCGTTCACACCTCAGGGTGACCGCGGCGGCCGGCCTGCAGGAGCGCCCGGTGGTCCCGTTCGTTCTGATCGGCGTACGACTCGGCGAACACGGCCAGCGCGCGGTCGAAGGAGGTGCCGCGGCCGAGGTAGGCGGCGATCGCGATCCGGTCACCGGATCTGGCGTGCGCGCGGGCCAGGGTGGCGCCGCACAGCTCGCCGAACGCCCGCATGCCGCGCGGCACCATCTCCTCCGCCACGGCGATGCCCTTCCAGTCGCGCAGCTGGCGGATGTAGAAGTCCCGACGCCGGCCGTCGATGCCCTCCACCCGCTCCCAGCCGAGGAAGATGTCGCCCGCGGCCTGCATCAGCCGCTGGCCGGCGACCACCCGCTCACCCTGGTTCGAGTACCGGCCGGCTCCGACGTGGGCGGCCAGGACGGACTCGTCCGCCTCCTTGGCCTGCAGGAACAGCGGGTCCCGGCCGTCCTTCCCGAGCAGCAGGAAGATCCAGCAGCGGGTGCCGACGCTGCCCACGCCGACCACCTTGCGGGCGACGTCCACCAGCCGGTAGTCCTCCAGCAGGGTGCGCCGGTCGGTGGACAGGGTGCGGGCGTAGCGCTCGACCAGGTCACGGAACAGGCGTTCCAGCTCCCCGCGGGTGACGACCGGGACCAGGTCGGACAGCGGTACGAGCAGCGGCGGGTCGGCCGCGATCCGGACCCGCCCGTCCACCGTCTCGGTGAGCTTCTCGAAGACCTGGAGGTTGTCCCGGGTACGGGCCTTGGTCAGGGCGTGCGCGAGGTTCTCGCGTCCACGCTTGTGGATCCGGTCCTCGGCCAGCTCCCGGAGGCGGCCCGCGTCCATCTTGGTGTACCAGACGTCGAGGTTGCTCATGTCCGCGAACCGGGCCATCGCCTCGCGGTACGACCGCACCGTGGCCCGCACGATGTCCGAGCGCTCGTCGTCATCGAAGCCGTTCGCCCGGGCCGCGATGACCAGGCTCGCCGACAGCCGTTTGACGTCCCATTCCCAGGGGCCGGGCAGGGTCTCGTCGAAGTCGTTGATGTCGAACAGCAGCTGCCGCTCCGGGGAAGCCAGCAGCCGGAAGTTCAGCATGTGGGCGTCGCCGCACAGCTGCGCCCTGATCCCCGAGTCCGGCGAGCCGGCCAGGTCGGACGCCATGATCGCGGCGGCGCCCCGGTAGAAGCGGAACGGAGACTCGCTCATCCGGCTGTAGCGGATGGGCACCAGCTCGGGGACCCGGCGGGCCGACTGGGCCGCCAGGATGCCCAGCGGATCCGGCCGGTCCTTCGACGGCTCGTACCAGGCGTGGCTCGACCGGGGTGCGCGACGGCGGGCCGCCTTGCCGCGGACCGCCCGCTCCTCGGGAGTGGCGCGCCGCACCGCGCGCATCGCCGTCGCGGATTCCTGGGACATCGCGGGCCTCCTGACCGGATCCGTCACCACGGTCGTGGGCTGATCGACGCCCGGACCGGGCTTCCAGGAGAGCGGCCACCTCCCGGCCGCACCGTGCTCTCACTACCGATCATCGCGGACCGCCCCCGGTCCGGCATCACCTGGCGCACTCCCCGGCCCGCGGCGCCGGGGCTTCAGGGCTCCGGGGCTTCAGGGCTTCGTGGTTTCGAGGTTTCGGTGCTCCGGAACTCCGGGGCTTCAGGTGCCCTCGGGGTGGTGCGGTTCGGCTTTGCCGACGGCGGGCGCGGCCGTCGGGTGCTGGAGGGCGTGCAGGATGGCGAGGCCCTGGCTGACGATGCCGGCCGCCATCTGGTTGACTCCGTCGCTGCCGTTGAGGACCGTGAGATCGGCTCCGGACATGCCCCGGGCGGCCGCGTCCGCGAGGGCCGGAAGGTTCTCCACGATCCGGTTGGCGGCGATGAGTTCCTGGTTCCCGCCGCGCAGGGAGTCGGCCCGGGCGATGTTGGCGTCCGCCTGCGCCTGGGCGAGGGCCCGCTCGCCGTAGGCGTTGCCGTCCGCCTCGAACTTCACCCGGTCACGGGCGGCTTCGGCCAGCGTCCGCTGCCGGTACGCCTCCGCGTCCGCCGGGCGGCGCACCTCCGCCTCCAACTGCTGCGCCGCCAGTGCGGCCCGGCGCTGGGCGAGCGCGGTCTGCTCGTCGATGACGTCGTGGGACGCCCGGGCCTCGGCGAGCGGGCCGGACTGGGCGGCGCGGGCCCTGGACTGCTCGGTCTCGGCGAGGAACCCGGCCCGTTTGATCGCGGTGTCACGCTCGTACTCGGCCTTCAGGGCAGCCGCCTGCTGCTCCCGTTCGGTGGCCTCCTGGTCGGCCTTGGCCTGGGCGATCCGGGCCTGGCTGGCGACCGCCGCCACGTGCGGCGCGGCGAGGTTGTCGATGTAGCCGGTCGAGTCCTCGATCTCCTGGATCTGCAGCGCGTCGACCACGATGCCGAGCTTCTCCATCTCGCCGTGGCTACCCGCCATCACCTCCTGGGCGACCCTGCTGCGTTCCCGGATGATCTGCTCCACGGTCAGTCCGCCGACGATCGACCGCAGGTGGCCGGCGAAGATCCGGCCGACGAGCTCCTCCATCTGGTCCTGTTCGGAGAGGAAGCGGCGGGCGGCGTTGGCGATCGACACGGCGTCGTCGCCGACCTTGAACACGCAGACCGCACGCACGGTGAGCCGGATCCCCTGCTGGGTGACGCAGTCCTCGGCGATCTCCGCCTCCCGCAGGGCCAGGGAGAGCATCCGGGCCTTCTGCTTGACCGGCAGGACCAGGCTCCCGTGGCCGGTGACGATGCGGAACTGGGTGTCCTGCGCCTTGTGCTTGGAGCCGGAGATGAGCATCGCCTCGTTGGGGGCGGGAACGTGCCAAAAAAACATGACCAACCACCTGACTGTCGGGACTGCGACCCGTGGCTAGGCCGGAAGCAGCTCGACGATCACCGAGCGGGCCGAGATCGCGTCCACCACGACCACCCGGACATCCCGGCCGACCGGCTGCGAGCACCAAGCGGCGAACACCTCCGAACCGCCCCGCAGGGCGACGAGGACCTCGCCCGGACCGCCCGGCGGAATGGGCACCGTCACCTTGCCGACGGCGCCGACCGGGCTCTGCCGGGAGTCGTCGGCCGGGGGCACACGCTCGCGCGCCATCGGCACCTCCGGTCACCAGGCCGCCGCACCCGAGCAGTGGAACCTCCACCTGCGGACACCGCCCCCGAAGGGCCCGGGTCCCGGGCCCGGTCACGCGTCGAGGACACCTCCGGCATCCGCCGACGGCGGTTATGCCTCGACGCTTCCACGGTACTCCGGCGCGGGCCCGCCGGACGCGGGCGTCAAAGGGACCCCGCTCCTCGGTCGCGGCTGCGCGGTGAGCGTGGTGGGCCGGACACGATCGGCCACGCCGCGAAGGTGCCGACTGACGCATTTGTGGCTGTTGCACCACCGCCTGACCATCGAAGGACCACTCGCTGGAACTCGAATGAACCGACGGAACGTCGCGAGAGAATCGAGGCCACCGCGGGTGGCCCCTTCAAGGACTCTTGAGAACCTCCCGGCACCCTGCTAGGTTCGTCCGGAGATATTGTCACCTCTCCTACCCGGTAGGAAATTCAGATGCCACTATCCTCCCGAATTGGACTCTTACGCGATCCGAATTTCAGGCTCTTATTCACTGCCACCGCGCTCGGCCAGCTGAGCGATCGCGTCATCTTCCTCGCACTGCCGATGGTGGCAATCGTCTCCTTGAAGGCCGACCCGTTTCAGGTCGGCTTGCTGAGCGCAACGACCATGGCGGGATCACTCCTGATCGGGCTCCCGGCGGGCGCCTGGGTGGAGCGCATGCGGAAGCGCTCGGTCATGATCACCACCGATCTCGCAAGGGCACTCTTCCTCCTGACCATCCCGGTGGCGTGGGAACTGGATCTGCTGACCATCTGGCTGCTTTACGCGGTCGCCTTGGTTCACGGATTATTCACCGTCTTCTTCGATGTTGCCTACGTCAGCTACCTGCCGCACCTGGTCGGACGGAATAACCTGGTCGAGGGGAATTCGAAACTCTCGGCGATACGCTCGGTGACGAGCATCAGCGGGCCGGGGGTATCGGGTCCGCTGATCGGCTGGATCGGAGCCCCAGCGACGCTGGTGGCGAGTTCGATAGGAATGGCCGCCTCCGGCCTGTTCGCGTGCGGTATCCGAAATCGCGAGCCGGAGCCGGCCCCGGCGCCGCATGAACGCCCTCGATTGAGTCGCGACATCATGGAGGGGCTGAGGTTCGTTCTTTCGTATCCCATCCTCCGCACGACCATGCTCACGGATGGGGTGTTCAACCTCTTCCTGGTCATGTACCAGACCATGTTGATGGTCTTCCTGACGAGGCAGCTGGGCCTCGGCGCCACCGGGACCGGCCTCATCCTGTCGGCCATGGGCTGCGGCGGTCTGCTGGGCGCACTGCTGGCGGCCGGAATCTCGAAGCGGGTCGGGCCAGGTCCGGTCATCTGGATAGCGCCGCTGGTCACCTGCCCGCTGACCCTCGTGATGCCGATGGCGCAGCCGGGCTGGACCGTGTACGTCGCCGCCCTCGGACTCGTGGCCCTTTCACTGGGTGGAGTCGTCCGCCTGGTGGCCCAGGCGAGCTTCCAACAGGCCCTCACGCCGGATCGGCTCCTGGGCCGAACGAGTGCGACGGCCCGCTTCGTGTCATGGGGCGGCCTTGCGCTAGGCGGACTTCTGGGTGGCACCTCGGGCTCCGCGTTCGGAGCGGCACATACCTTGTGGATCGCCGGCACCGGGATGACGCTGAGTGCTCTGCCCGCCCTTCTGTCACCCTTGCGGACCATACGCGCCCTGCCCCTGGAAAAAGACCACGAGCAGGCACCGGAGAAATTGTCGGAAGGAATCCCGGCCGACACGGATCAGCAGAGGTAGGTCAATGCGCATCGGAGTACGAATCCTCCCCTCCGAGAGTTGGAAGGTTGCCCGACACCATTGGCAGCTGGCCGACCAATTGGGCTTCCATCATGCCTGGACCTACGACCACGTGGCCTGGCGTGAACGCCTCGGACAGACCTGGTTCGCCGCCGTGCCGACACTTGCGGCCGCCGCCGAAACAACCCGGAACATCCGCCTGGGTACGCTGGTGTCCTCGCCCAACTTCCGCCATCCCGTGCCGTTCGCCAAAGAGATCGTGACGCTCGACGACCTTTCGGACGGACGTTTCATCGTGGGCCTCGGCGCCGGCTCCGGTGGTGTCGACGCCCAAGTCCTGGCCAATGAGCCGTGGTCGACGGCCGAGCGCTCCGAAAGGTTCCATGAATTCGTCGAGCTGACCGACCGACTGCTCCGCACGGCGAGCACCGACTACCAGGGGCGATACTACGGGTCCGCCGGAACCTGTATCGACCCCAGCGGCCAGGCGCGCTCCAGGATACCGATCGCCGTCGCAGCCACCGGCCCGAAAGGAATGCGAACTGCCGCCCGCCATGCCGACATCTGGGTGACCAACGGATACTCCCCGAAACCTGGGCTGATCGCACAGAGCGTCGAACCCGCCCTGGTACGACACCAGATCACCGGACTGGCACAGATCTGCCGTGAGGAGAATCGCGATCCGCTGGGTCTCCGCAGGCTCGTACTCCTCGGCCAGGACCGATCGGTCCTCGAATCGCCGGAGGCCTTCATCACTGCCGTGAAGCAGTATGAGGAGGCGGGTGCCACGGATCTGGTGATTCCCTTTCCGCACGACACACCGACTGCTCGCCGGGACATGAAGGTGCTGGAGCGGATAGCGATCGAAGCGCTCCCGCAGTTTTCGGCCGGCAGCTCATCTCAGCCTCGGGCTGGAGGCGGAGACCCGGATCAGCGGGACGACTGAGCGCCCAGGCGCCGGGCGGCGTCCAGGTGGCTGCGGTCGCCGAGGAGTTCCCAGCGTTGCAGCGCGAGCGGAACGTTGCCCTCACACCACATCCGGCCGAGGAAGGCGGAGAGGTCGAAGGCGTCGCCCTCACGCCGGGCACAGTCCGTCAGGAGCCCCTCGATCTGGATCTTGCCGATCAGATAGCTCAGCCCTTGGCCCGGGTTCCCACCGAAGAAGGCCGCTTCCTCCCATGCCGTGCCGGGATCCAGCGGAATCCGCTCGGCGAGCCGGTCGGCGGCCTGCTCCAGGGACAGCTCGCCGGCCGCGAGGGAGACGTCCACCTCCACCCGCAGGGCGCGCAGGCGCATCGCGTTCACCACGAACAGCGCGCCCGCCGGACTGTCCTCGAACAGTCCGGCCTGCAGGGCGAGTTCCTCGGCGTGGAATGCGATGCCCTCGTTCGCCGCCGAGTCGTAGTAGTGGCGCCGCAGCGGGTTGGGGTGGCGCCAGGACAGCGCCGCCTGCCAGGCGTGCACACCCTCGTGGACGATTCCCGCGCGCGGGTCGTGGGCTTCCACGCGCTGGAAGTAGGGCAGGTCCGCTCGGGGTTCGTTGATGTACCGCACGGCGTCGTCGTCGGGGCGCCGCACCGAGGAGATGTCGTGCGGAACGCTGAGCCAGGCCAACGGCGCCAGGTAGGGCGGCATCGGCGCGTTGCGGTAGTGACGCAGACCGTCGGGGAGGTCGACGAGGCCCGCGCCGCGCAGGAAGGCCCGGACGTCCTGCTCGTCGACGCGCTGCCGCGCGACCTGCCGCGCGGAGTCGGCGAACAGCGCCGGCTCCGGGACGTCCCGGTGACGGCGGCGCAGCACCAGTTCGGCCGAGGCCGCGCGGGCGTACTCCTGGCGGCCCATGTCCAGCAGCCGCTGCGCCGGGTACGGCAGCAGGGCCACCCGGTGCAGGAAGTAGCGGAAGGCCGCCGGGCCGGGGCTGATCGGGGCGCCGAAGGCCGGCAGGTGCTCCCGGAGCCAGTTCCGGTAGTCGGCGAGGGCCTGCTGCGCAGCGGCCGTGGCCGCGGCGAGCTCCTGCGGCGCGGTGGTAGCCAGGAACGGGGCCAGCGCCGTCATGGCCGTGCCCAGCGCCTCGTCCGCGGTGTCGAGCAGGCGCAGCGCGTACTGCGCGAACGGGGCTGCCGCATGCCCGGTGAGGTTGTCCCTCGCCTGTTCCAGGAGTTCGGGCACCCGGCCCAGCAGGGCGATCACGTCCCGGCCCCGGGTGTCCGGCCACGGCGGCGGCTGGAGCAGCAGGTTGTGGACGGGTACCAGTGCCTGGTCGAGGTAGAAGCAGGGATTGCGTCGCCAGCCCCGCAGGAGGTTCAGCTCCCAGTGGGCCCGGGCCAGCGCGGAACCCAGCAGGGCCGCGTCGACCCGGGCTGCGACCGGCTCCGGCGAGAGGTCGAGGTCACCGTGGCGGCGGGTGAACTCGGCCAGGACCCGTCGCCGTTCGACGACCGCGCCGTGCGACCAGTCGGGCAGCCAGCCCGACGGTCGCTCCACCCGGGTGATGTCGTCGTAGGAGTCGGGTTGGGCCGCGGTCCGCCACGTCCAGAACTCATCGGACAGGCGGTCGAGTTCGTTCCTGGCACTGCCCATTGCCGTCTCCTCGTCCTCGATTCGTCCTCGATCGGTCGCACACCCGGGCCGTCACGCCGTCACGCGGTCATCGACACGTTGTACGTCCGCATCCACCGGTCCACCTCGATCAGCGGCAGCAAAAGGTGCAGGTTGTCCGCCATGGTCATCATCTCGCTGCGGCCGGCCGCGAGTTCCCGCGCCCTGGGTATGTCCAGGAGGTCGGCCAGTCCGGAGCCGCCGCCGTCCAACACCGTCTCCAGCGCGGCCCGTACGGCCCGGGCGTGGGCCGGCGCGAAGGTGGCGGGGTAGGCGCTCTTGCGGCGTGTGAGCACCTCGGCCGGCAGCAGGTCCGCGACCGCGGCGCGCAGCAGGCTCTTCTCCCGGCCGTCGGCGACCTTCATCTTCCAGGGGACGTTCCACACGTACTCCAGGAGCGTGTGGTCGCAGTAGGGCACCCGTACCTCCAGGCCCAGGGCCATGCTCATCCGGTCCTTCCGGTCGAGCAGGTAGAGGAGGGGGCCCTGCAGGCTCAGGTAGAGGACTTCGCGCATCCGGGCCTGGAGGCCGGACTCGCCGGTCAGTCGGGGCACCCGGGCCCGGAGCGTCGCGTAGCGGTCGCGTTCGTCGTCGTCCGGGCGGATCCGGGCCCGGACGTCGGGCGCCAGGCAGTCCGTGAGGCGGGGGCTGTTGCCGAGCCACGGGAAGGTGTCGCCCCAGACGGTGGCCCGGTCGAAGAACCAGGGGTAGCCGCCGAACACCTCGTCGGCGGCCTCCCCCGACAGGGCGACCGTGGACCGCTCCCGGACCGCGCGGAAGAGCAGGTACATGGAGGCGTCGAACTGGCCCAGGCTGGGCAGGTCGCGCGCGCGGAGCGTCTCCGGTACGACCCCGGCCAGGTCCTGCGGGTCGAGTGTGATCGCGGTGTGGTCGACGCCCAGGTGGGCGGCGGCGGCCAGGGCGAAGGGGGTGTCGCGTTCCGGGCGCAGGACGGTGGCGCGGAAGTCCTCGTCGGCGCCCTCGAAGTCGACGGAGAAGGAGCGCAGTCCCGGCGGCTGGTGGGCGGCGGCCAGGGCGGTGACGGCCGACGAGTCCAGGCCTCCGGACAGCAGGGAGCACAGCGGTACGTCCGAGACCAGCTGGTGGACGACGACGTCCTCCAGGATCTCGCGGACCCGGGCCACTGTGGTCTCGGCGTCGTCGTGGTGCTCCTGGCTCACCAGCCGCCAGTAGGGCGTCTCGTGGGCTCCGGACCGGTCGAAGCGCAGCAGGTGGCCCGGCTGCAACTGGCGCAGGCCGGTGAACGGCGTCTCCCACGGCATGGACAGCCGGGGGTTGAACAGGATGGGGAGCTTGTCCTCGCTGGTGCGCGCCGTGAACAGCGGATTTGCCAGGACCGCCTTGGGCTCCGAGCCGAACAGCAGGCCGCCGTCGTAGGCGTGGTAGTACAGGGGCTTGACGCCGAGCCGGTCGCGGACGAGGAGTAGTTCCTCACGGCCGGCGTCCCAGATCGCGAACGCGAACATGCCGGTCAGGTGGTCGACGAACGCGGCGCCCCACTCCAGGTAGGCACGGAGCACGACCTCGGTGTCGGAGGCCGTCTCGAACCGGTGCCCGCGCCCGGACAACTGGGCACGGAGCTCACGGAAGTTGTACACCTCACCGCTGTAGGTGAGCACCACCGGTGCCTGAGCCGCGCCGCGGCGGGCCAGCATGGGCTGCTTGCCGCCCTCCAGATCGACGACGGCCAGGCGCCGGTGGCCGAGCGCGGCGTGCGGAGCGCACCACACCCCGTCCGAGTCGGGGCCCCGCCGGTAGAGGGTACCGGTCATGGCCTCCACGGTCTCGCGTTCCAGGGTGAGGTCCCGGGAGAAGTCGATCCAGCCGGCGATGCCGCACATGCGCACTCCTGGTGCAATCGTCAGGGAAGGTCGGGGTGGACCACGGGTGCCCGCCGCGGCGGGGCGGCGGGGACGGTGGTTCCTTCGGGGCCGGCGAAGAAGTCGTCGAAGTGGACGAGCCGTTGCCCTTCGACGCCGGGGCAGCTCCAGCGCAGGTCGAGCCTGGGCGGGCGGTCGTCGTCGTGGAAGTGGACCGCTTCGAGCGCCCCGGCCCGGCCGAAGCCGAGCACCGGGTTGGCGGTCAGGAAGTCACGGACGGACGGGCTGTCCCGGCAGACCCGGAGCAGGAGCCGCTTGTCGGCGAAGTGGTTGGCCGGCAGGGACACTTCCGGGTGCAGCTTGCGCTTGAACTGGAAGATCCCCTTGCTCAGGAACGGCTCGCACCCCGACAGGTCCACCCGGGTCAGGCCGTGCCCGGCCGCCCATTGCAGGATGAGCACGTACATCGCCATGTAGGTGCCGGAGTCGTACGCGCGGGCTGCGCCTCCCTCGACGCCCGCCAGGCGGATCACCAGGGTCGGGCCCTCCAGGCGGCACAGCATCCCCGCCACCCGGTGGTCGGACTCCCGCAGGAAGAACAGCACTCCTCGTCGGAAGAGGCAGGTCCGCGCGCTCTCCCGGTCCTCCGAGCGGGCCGCGTCACCGTGCCTGCCCACCATGGTCGGCCGGTGCATGCCGTCGTAGAAGGCGGCGAAGTCCTCCTCGCCGGTGGCCACTTCGAGCGTGCGGCAGTGGGAGCGGAGCTCGCGCACGTGCTGCTGTCGGGCCTTGCGCGAGACCCTGCCCAGGATGTCCGGCCGGTCGGGCCCCACCGGCACCGCCAGGCTCACCCGGAACGGCAGCAGCAGGCTGTGGCGCGGCAGCCGGGCCGGGACGCGGTCGGTCGGCATGCCGACCGCGAGGAGGTCGGCGCCCGGGGCGGCGCGACCCGCCAGCAGGTCGGGCCAGGACGTGCTCCGCCCGGTGCGGTGCGACGCGGTACGGCGCCGCTGCTCGAGGAAGGGCAGGACGTGCGTCAGGCCGTGGGGAAGGCCGCCGTACGCCAGCACCGGCCCTTCGCCCTCCGGCCGGGACCAGGTGACCCGGGGCCGCGCGGCGAGGACGGCGTCCGCCAGGGTGTGGGCCCGGAGGATCCGCGGGTCGGCGCTGTTGTTCCAGGCGTACCGCCACTTCGGTGGAATCACCGGGCCGCCGCCGTGTCCCCGTCGACCGGTCCGTGGCCGGCGTGCCTCGGACCGCACCGGGTGACGGTGGCCCGGTGGATCCCTGGTCTGAGCATGCTGCGGAACATCGCCGTCGCCCTTCGGGTTCGTCAGGGTTCTCGTGGGGGGGTCGCTGCCGGGGACTACGCGCGGGCGGCCGCGAGGACGACCTCGGCGAGGTCGGACGCGGTCCGGACGCGGGTGATGTGCTCGTCGCGCAGCGGGGCGAGCAGTTCGTCGCTGTAGTAGCCGGAGGCGTGCACGACCACGTCGACGTCCTGCGCGATCAGGCGGCGTTCGCGCGCCACAAGTACGCCGGTGAGCGCCTTCACCAGGGACCACTCCCGGATCGATGCCGGGTCGGCGGCGATCGTGATACCGGCCTCGGCCCCGATCGAGCGCACCTCGTCGTACCGGTCGAGGCACTCTCGGCGGGAGACCACGACACCGCCGCCGCCGTGGCGCGCGACGATCGCGTTGACCTGCGCCCGGGTCGGCGGCTCCTTGGTGTAGAAGGTCGCGTCGATCACCTCCTCGGGGTGGTCCGTGACCGCGGGGAACGCGGCGGCCGTGGACTGCCGCCACAGGCCGGAGTCGTCGTCGTAGGTGTAGTCGGGCACCTTCGTGCCGAGCAGGCTGGTCACCATGTCGGCCGTGGCGAGCTGCTGGATCAGGAAGAAGCCGGGGTGCCGGGCGGGCACAGGGAAGCCGGTCGAGCCCTCGGCGAGCAGCCGGTGCCCGAGGTGGTAGCCGAGCAGGCCGAACGCGCTGGAGACGGCGTGGGCGTGCACGCGAGGCGCGGACTGCTCGGTGAGGGGCAGCAGTTCGGCTTCGACGAAGGCGCGCGCCGCGTCCGCGATGCGGTAGTTGTCGAGGTCCAGGGTGTACCAGATGCGGAAGCCGGTGGTGTCGAGGATCTCGTCGGTGTACGCGTCCACGACCTGACTGCTGAGCAGTTTCACGTCGGCCGCCTGCTCGACGTCGGCGAGGACCACCGGGTTGGCCGTCCGCAGCACCGGATCGGCGGTCAGCGGGCAATCGCGCAGCTTGGTCCGCGACTCCTCGGGGGCGAGCATGACGATCCGCAGCTCGTCGGGGGTCGCGAGGCCGGTCTCGTAGGCGCGGGCGACGGCGTCCCGCAGGGCGGTGCCCTTGTTGCCGGAGGTGGGGGTGACCAGCAGCACCCGCTCGCCGGTGCTGCGGACGTGGGCGGCGGCCCGGGCGATCATCAGCAGTGACGCGACCGTCTTCGTGGTCCGCGCGCCGGGGTTGCGCATCAGGTCGAGCAGGTAGGTCCGCGGCCGCACCTGGGTCAGGCCGACGTCGGTGACCTCGGTGAAGCGGGTGAACGCTGTTGGCTTGGAGGCGAGTTGCAGAGGTATCTGCGGTGGAGTGGTGCGTTCGGCGTCCGCCTTGCGCGCGGCCGCCTGAATCTGGGGGAAGTACCTGTCGAGGACGTTGTGCACGACACGGCCGGCATCGGCCGCCTGACCCGCAGCGGACATCGGGGGCTCACTCCTTTGGGGAAGTTCTCGGTTCGACGATCTGGACGGGCATCACCCGGACCGGGCCGCCCGCTGTTTCACCGGCGTCGGTGGTCGACCGGCGAGTGCAGCCAGCCGTCCGGGTCGGCGGCGAGCCCGTGGTGCAGGTCGGTCAGTGCCGAGCGCAAGGCCAGCGTCACCGGGCCGGGCTTCCCGCTCCCGATGGTCCACTCGCTGCCGCGGTCGACGACCCGGTGGACCGGGGTGACCACGGCAGCGGTCCCGCAGGCGAACGCCTCGGTCATCACGCCCGCCTCGCATTCGGCGCGCCACCGGTCGAGGGAGATCCGCTCCTCCACCGGCTCGTGGCCCAGGCGCTCGGCCAGCGTGAGGATGCTGTCGCGGGTGACGCCGGGCAGCAGGGTGCCGGTCAGCGCGGGAGTGACCACCTGAGCCCGGTCTCCCCCGCCGCGGACCAGGAAGATGTTCATCCCGCCCATCTCCTCCAGGTAACGCCGCTCGGCCGCGTCCAGCCACAGGACCTGCTGGCAGCCCGCCGCCTCCGCCTCCCGCTGGGCCAGGAACGAGGGGGCGTAGTTGCCGGCCACCTTGACGTCGCCGGTGCCGCTGGGAAACGCCCGGCTGTAGGTGTGGCTGGCGAAGACCGAGACCGACTCGACACCGTCCCCGAAGAAGCCGCCGGCAACGAAGGCCATCACCAGGAACCGGTAGGTCCGCGACTCGCGCAGCATCAACGAGGTGTCGGTGGCGAACATGATCGGCCGCACGTAGATGCTGTGTGCCGGGTCGTCGGAGAGGCTGCCCTGGTCCGCGTCGATCAGCCGGTCGACGGCCGCCACGAAGGTCTCCACGGACAGCTCGGGCATCGCCAGCCGGCGGCAGGACCGCTGGAAGCGCCGCGCGTGATCGTACGGGCGCCAGACACCCATCGAGCCGTCGGCGCGCCGGTGCGCCTTCAGCCCCTCGTACGCGACCTGGCCGTAGTGGAGGCCGAGCATCCCCGGGTGGATGCGCAGGTCCTCCAGCGGGGTCGTCCGGGCCTCGGACCAGCCCTCGGCCTCGGACCACTCCATGCTGATCATGTGCTCGGTGAACGACTCGCCGTGGCCGGGTTGCTCCACGACACGGCTGCGCGGGGCGGCACCGGGTTCGGAGATGGCGGACATGGGTGACTCCTTGGGGCTGTGGTCTCAGACGAGGGGGGCGAAGAAGTAGGTGTCGCGGCTGGAGAACAGGCCGTCGGGGCGTACCGAGAAGCCGTCCGCGAAGCGCAGGTCCACCGGCTCGCCGTCGTTCAGCACGCCGTGGAACTCGCCGAAGACGCCGACCTGGTGACCGTCCGTGAGCAGGGTGGTGAGGGTGTGCCGGCCGGAACGGATCGTCCGTTTCCCGCCGTAGAAGCCCGACAGGCCCTCCGGACCGGTCATGGTCTCGTAGCCGGGGCGGCGGTACCGGGCGTCGGGGGCGAACAACGCGGCCAGGCCGGGCACATCCCCGGTGTCCACCAGGTGGTAGAAGCGGCGGACCACGCGGATCGCCGGCGGCTCGGAGCCGGAGCCCGCAGAGTCGTCGGAACGTACGGGACCGGGCGTCATCGCGTTTCCTTCCTGGACCGGGCGCGCAGCACCGGTCCGGCTTGACGGACCACCGTGAGCCGGCCGGCGAGGACCGCGACCGTGGGTGCTTCGAAGACCGCCTTGATGGTCAGCTCCGCCCCGAGGACCGAGCGGACCCGGTTGACCAGCTTCGTGACGTGCAGGGAGTGACCACCGAGGTCGAAGAGGTTGTCGTCGGGACCGACCCCGTCGACTTCGAGGACCTCGCCGACCAGGCCGCAGAGGACCCTCTCCTCCTCGCTGCTCGGCTCCCGGCCGACCGCGCGTGGAGCGGGGCCGGGGGCCGGCAGCGCGCGGCGGTCGAGCTTGCCGGTCGCCGTGATCGGGAGCGAGTCCACCACGACCACGGCGGAGGGCACCAGGTGGTGCGGCAGCCGGTCGGACAGGAACGCCCGGACCTCGGCCGGATCCACGCCGTCACCGCCGGCCCTGGCCACGACGTACGCCACCAGGCGCTTGTCGCCGGGGACGTCCTCGCGCACGACGGCCGCCGTCCGCGCCAGCGCCGGGTGCTCCGCCAACGCCGCCCGCACCTCGCCCGGTTCGATCCGGAAGCCGCGGATCTTCACCTGTTCGTCGGCGCGCCCCAGGTATTCCATCACCCCGTCGTGACGCCACCGCACCAGGTCACCGGTGCGGTACATGCGCTCGCCGGGCGCGCCGAAGGGACACGCCACGAAGCGCTCGGCGGTCGGACCCGACTGGCCGACGTAGCCGTGCGCGAGGCCGACGCCGGACATGTACAGCTCGCCCACCACGCCCGGAGCCGCGAGGGCGAGTTCGTCGTCCAGCACGTACAGGCCCTTGCCTCGCAGCGGCCTGCCGACCGGGACGGAGGGACGGGAACCGTCTTCGGCGGTGATGCGGTGGGTCAGTGTGAAGATCGTCGACTCGGCCGGCGAGTACCCGTTGACCAAGCTGATCCGGGGGAAATCCCTCACCAGCCGCATCACGTGGTGGACCGAGGCCGCCTCCCCACCGGTCATCACCTCCCGCAGGCCGGTGAAGGTCTCCGGATGCTCGTCCAGGAGGAAGTTCAGCAGGCTGGCCGAAACGTGCAGCGTCGTGACGCCGTGCTCCGGCACGAGGGCGGCGATCGCCGCCGGTTCGGGCCGCTGTCCCGGCTGCAGGACGCACGCGCCGCCGGAGAGCAGCGCTCCGAACAGCTCCAGTGCGAAGGCGTCCCACGACACCGGTGAACACTGCAGCCACACCCGCGAAGGCGTCATGTCCGCGAAGTCCTGGCCCAGCATGGTGCCGACGATCGCGCGGTGCGGTGTCAGCACGCCCTTCGGCACGCCCGTCGAACCCGACGTGAACATCACGCACACGGCGTCCTCGGGACCGGCGCGGTGCCCGAGCCCTCGGGCGGGTTGCCGGGCTGTCGTCGCCGCGTCGGTGTCCACGCACACCACGGTGTCCGGGCGCTGGCGCAGCCGGCCGGCGAGTTCGCTCCGGGTCACCACGACCCGTGCGGAGGCGAGGGCGATCAGTGCGTCCACCCGGCCGGCAGGCAGGTCGGGGTCGAGCATGGTGTAGGCGGCGCCGGCCTTGAGCACCGCCAGGACGGCGACCACCTGCTCGATGCCGCGCTCCAGGTACACGCCGACGGTGTCCCCACGCCGCAGTCCGATGGCGACCAGGTGGTGGGCCAGCCGGTTCGCCCGCTCGTCCAGCTCGCGGTAGCCGAGCCGCTCCAGGCCGAGGACCAGGGCGACGGCGTCCGGTCGCTCGGCCGCCCGCCGCTCGAACACCGCGTGCACCACCTGCGCCCCGGGTTCCCCGGGCGGCCCGGCCGACGCGCCGTTCCAGTCGGTCAGGAGGGTGCGGCGTTCGGCGTCCGACAGCAGGTCCAACCCGCTCAGCGGCCGCCGCGGGTCGGCCAGCGCCGCGCCCAGGAAACGGACCAGGCGCTCCGTCAGGGCGACGGCCGACTCCCGGTCGAAGAGCGCGGTGGCGTACCGCAGCAGGACCTCGGCACCGGTCGCGCTGCCGTCCGCGGCGTGCCCCTCGGCCAGTTCCACGATCAGATCGGGGCCGGCCACGGTCCGGCCCGACGTTCCCGCCCCGTCGACCGTGCCGACGAGCCCGGCGCGGCCCGTGGCCTCGTCCCGCGCCGCCAGCATGATCTGGAAGAGCGGGTGCCGGTCCCCGGCGTGGGTCGGGCAGAGGTCCGCCACCAGCTGTTCGAAGGGCAGGTCCTGGTGGGCGCGGGCGGCACGGTCGGTCTCCCCGACCCGGCGGACGAGCTCCTGGAAGTCCGGGTCGCCCGACACGTCGGTGCGCAGGACGAGCCGGTTGACGACGCCTCCGGCAACGTCGTCGCCGGCACCGGTCCGCCCGGGGACGGGGGTGCCGATAGGCAGGTCGGTGCCCGCTCCCAGCCTGGAGAGCAATCCCGCCAGCGCCGCGTGGACCACCAGGAGCACCTGTACCCGGTGCTGCCGCGCGAAGGCGGTCATCCGCTGGTGCAAGTCGGCCCCGATCCGGGCCTCATGCACCCCGCCGCCGCGGGACGGCACGGCCGGACGCGGCCGGTCGGCGGGTATCGCGAGTTCCTCGGGCAGATCCGCGAGGGCCGCGCGCCAGTACCGCAGGTGGTCCTGCGCCTGTGTCGGAGATGGTGGCGTCATCGAGCTTTCCCCCAGAGTCGGTCAGTCAACTGCCGTGGACCAGGCTGGTGCGGGCCGCAGATCCCCGGGACCCAGACCCCCGGTCCGCAGATCCTCTGTCCAAAGATCCTCGGTCCCCAGGGAGGCGGGCTCGTACTTGCCCAACGCGCTGATCAGCAACCGAAGTTCGAGCGCCAGACAGTCCACGAGGTTGAGCAGACCCGCCTTCGGGTCCTCGTCCACGGCGAGCAGTGCGGCCCGCCCGAGTCCGACCGCGGTGGCCCCGAGCGCCAGGCACTTGACGGCCCGGGCGCCCTCCCACTGTCGCCCGGAGGCGAGCAGACAGGCGTCCCGGTTTCCGATCCGCCGCAGGCATTCGCCCAGGGGGAGGCCGAGTTGGTCGATCGCGGCGACCGGCGCCCAGCCGGTTCCGCCCT
This sequence comes from Kitasatospora sp. NPDC059599, assembly GCF_042735125.1. NCBI lineage: Bacteria > Bacillati > Actinomycetota > Actinomycetes > Kitasatosporales > Streptomycetaceae > Kitasatospora > Kitasatospora sp. NPDC059599. Next base: position 73,756 of record NZ_JBHWCL010000026.1, read on the forward strand.
CGGCCCCGTCGACCGTGACCGCGTCCGCCCCGGCTTGCCAGGCGGTCGCCGCGGCCAGCGCGACGTCCCGTCCGGGATGCAGCTTCACCCAGACCTTGACGCGGGGGAAGTTGTTGCGCATCAGCCGGATCTGCTGGCGCAGGATCTCCTCCGTGAAGGTCCCGGCGCTGCCGCAGCGCAGGACCTCCTCGGCGTCTCGGCCGAATACCGGGTCCAGGGCGAACTGCTCGTCCACCTGCGCCGCGGCGGCGCGGTTCAGCAGAGTCATCCCGCCGAGGCCCGGCTTGGCGCCCTGGCCGACCTTGAGTTCGAAGGCCAGCCGTCCGCTCTCCAGCAGCGGTTGCGCGGACGGATCACTGTGGACGAGGTTCCACACCTCGGCGTCGGCGTCCTCCGTGCTCTGCTGGACCGCCACGCCGCCCAGCCCGTCGGGGAGTTCCTCCTGGTAGGCGGCGAGCCGGTCGAGCACGGTACGCCGGGTCCGCTCGCCGCCCCGGCCGTATCCCGTCATCGGCACGATGTTCTCGCCGATCACCATCGGGATGCCCAGCCGGCCGGCCTGCCGGCCGGCGTTCAGCACCTGCCCGGTGCCGGCGGCCCTGGTCGAGCCGAAGGCGGACAGGTAGAGCGGCAGGGCGGAACGCAGGCCGCCGACCACCGTGTCGAGGACGACGTCGCTGTGCAGCGGTTCCCGGCCGAGTTCGATCAACTTCGCCAACCGTTGCGGCATGAACACCGGCGGGGTCAGCCGCAGCGCGTCCAGGGGGTCGCCGTTGCCGACCGCAGCCGGACCCGGGGTCGAGCCGAAGAGGGCCTCGCCGTAGTCCTGCCGGTCCGGGAACGCCGCCGCCGCGCCCGCGCGGGCGCGGGCCCGGACGGCGTCCTCGGCGAATCCCCGTGCGCGCACCGACGTCATGGCGACACCACCCCCGGCAGCTTCGGGAACGCCGCCGCCTGCCAGACGCCGTCCAGCCCGGCGAGGTAGCGGGTGAGCCGCTCCAGGCCGATGCCGAAGCCGGCGCTCGCGGGCACGCCCTCGCGCAGCAGGTCCAGGTACCACCCGTACTTGGCCGGGTTCTCGCCGGTCTCCCGGATCCGGCTGACGATCCGGGTGTAGTCGTACTCCCGCTCGCTGCCGCTGCACAGCTCGCCGTACCCCTCCGGGGCCAGCAGGTCGAAGTTGCGCAGCACGCCGGGCTCGGTCGGGCTCTCGCGGTCGTAGAAGCCGCGCGAGCCCTTGGGGTAGTCGGTGACGAAGACCGGTCGCCCCAGGTGGCGGGAGAGCAGGGCCTCGCCCGCCCAGTCGATCTCCGCGTCGGCGTTCTGGGTGTGTCCCAACCCGGCCAGCTCGTCTATGGCCTGGGCATGCGTCAGCCGGGCGAAGTTCCGGGTGACCACCTGCTCGAAGGCGGCGGTGTCACGGCCGAGGGTCTTCAGCTCGGCGGGCAGATCGCTCACCACCCGGCTCACGATCCGCCGGACCAGCTCCTCCAGGACGCCGGTGATCTCCTCGCGCGAGGCGCCCGCCATCTCGACGTCGATCTGGTGGAACTCGGCGAGGTGCCGGCTGGTGTCGGTGGTCTCCAGCGGCTCAAGCCGTACGTTGGGAGCAATGAAGAAGATCTTCCCGGCGGTCAGCAGGGACGCCTGCTTGTAGAGGATCGCACTGGTCATGAGCTTGTAGCGGTGGCCGTAGAAGTCCACGTCCACCTGCTTCGAACCCCGGGTTCCCGGGTCGGTGACCGGTCCGATGACCGGCGGCAGCATCTCCACGAAGCCCGCCCCGGTGAGGTGTTCGCGGGCGACGGCCAGCACGTGCCGCTGGACGGCCAGGACGGCCCGGGTGACCTCGGAGGTGAGGTGGTCACGCAGACCCCCCGGAGTCGGCAGCCGTCGACCGGTGGGCGTGGGCTCGGGAACGTGCGTCATGGGACCGGTTCCTTCTCGTGTCGGGTGGGATCGGCGACGTCGACCGGAGCGGTCAGGGCCGGGTACCGGGCACCGTGCTGAGCGGCCGTACGGGACGTTGCGTTTGCCAGGGCGAGTCCGTCGAACGTGCGCTCGACGTAGGAGAGCGAGCTGAGCAGGTCGGAGGAGGAGAGCCGGGTGCGGTCCCGTGCCGTGGCGCGGACCGGCATCGCGCCGGGGTCGCACCAGTGCAGCCGCCCCTCGGCATCCAGCAGACTGCGCGTGCGGCCGGCGTTGTCCGGGTGCAGGCAGTACGGGACGTCCAGCAGGCCGAGGGCGAACGCCCGGACCAGCGCCCGGCCGACCGAGCGGTCGAGCGCCAGGACGGCGTCGATGACGGTCCGGGCCTCGTCGAGGATGCCGGTGTCCTCGACGGGTGCGCGGGGACGTCCGGTCGCCTCGCCCTCCGCGGCCCGGGCGGCGGCCTCCAGCGCCGCCACGTTCTCCTCGACGGTCGGGATCCGGTGCGCCTCCGCGGCTGTCTTGACGATCAGCCGGGCGGCGCCGGTCCGCACCGCCAGGCGGGCAGCCTCCGCCAGGAGCAGTTCCGCGCCGTACGAGGTGCGCGGATACACCCCCATGTAGGTGTAGAGGACGATGTGCCAGTCCATCCCGCCCAGCAGTTCGCCGGCGATCCGGGCCAGCGCGCCGACGGCCTCCTCGTCCTGAGCGGCGTTGGTCTGCTGCGCGTAACTGAGCGAGACGCTGCGCAGACCGTGCTGGCGGAAGAACAGCGCCTCCAGCACGGAGAGCGCGACCAGCAGCCCGGGCGGGGCCAGTTGGCCCATCATGCAGCCGCCGAAGGTCTCCAGGTGCGGCTCGACGCCGCGCTCCGCGAGGCGCGCGAACAGCTCGCAGCACCTGGCCCATTCCGCGACGGACCGCTCCAGCGGATCCCGGCTGTAGGGCAGGCAGTAGGAGACCGGCCCGCCCTCGGTGGCGGTCATCCCGGCGGCCGTCAGCGCTTCGAAGATGTCGTGCGGGGCGGGCGAGCCGTGCCGGACCTGGATCGGGAAGTCGGGGCCGGCGATCCCCTCGGTGACGGCGAGGGTGGTGGCGGTGCCGTGGGCCACGATGGGGTAGCCGTTGAGGGAGACGCCTTCGGCCATCGCCCGGCGGGCACGTTCGTGGGCGCCCAGGCGGGTGTAGCTGTCCAGGGTGACCGTGCCCACGGTGACCGCCTCGGCCTGCCGGGTGGCCCGCAGTCCCGACCGCATCAGCCCTGGGTCGCTCATCCCCATCCTCGGTTGGACCACCAGGTGACCGGCCCGCCGGGCCGCACCGACGAAGCCGCCGAAGGACCGGGGCGGGGGCCCGGCCGGACGGTCACCGCCGCCCGGGCCCGCCGGCCGGGCGAGGCCGTGCCCGCTCACCCCGCCACCCCTGTCGGCAGCGACCGGACGAAGTCCCGGAACCCGACAATGCCCGCGCCGTCCTCGAACACCGCGTCGAAGCCCGCCGCCAGCAATTCGTCGGCGCCGCCGCTCCGTTCGCCGCCGATGCCGAGCTTGCCGCCGATCACGACGGGCGTCCGTCGCAGTTCCGGGCAGCTCCGCAGCAGACCCACCACGCGCTTGCCGTCCACGGCGCCGTGCCCGTTGACCGTCGAGATCACGATCAGGTCGGGACGCACGGTGCGGCACTCCTCGACCACCATCTCGTCGGGCACGCAAGCACCGAGGTTGGTCACCCGGTGCCCCAACTCCTCGAGGAGCAGCTGGAGGTAGACCAGGTTCCAGGTGTGGGCGTCGGAGGCCAGGCTGGTGACCACGACGTCCAGGCCCGTGGGTGCGGGCGGGCGCGCGAAGACCTGAGATTCCACAGTCGATTCCCGTCGAAGGGCTTGGGGCGAGGAGCTTGGGTGCAGCGCGGGTGGGCCGCTCAGCAGTGCGGAAGGCCGGGCTCAGCGGTGCGGAAGGCCGGCGTCGCCGGTCGCGCCGACGAGCGCGGCGACGTTGCCCGGCCCCTGCACGCCTTCCATCAGGTGCTGGTGGGCCTCACCGATCCGGTCGAACGCATAGGTGTTTCCCAAATGCGGATCGAGCAGGCCCATGTCCACCAGGCGGGTCACCGCGTGGCATTCCCGCGGATTGGCGAAATGAGAGCCCTGGAGCCGCTTCTGCCGCATCCACAGATACCGGAGGTCGACGTCCACGGTGAATCCGGACGTGGCACCGCAAATCACGATCATTCCGCCGGGAGCACAGACGTAGACCGATGTGGGAATGGTGTCACTGCCGGGGTGTTCGAACACTATCTTGGGAGACACCTTGTTGCCAAGGATTTCCCAGACCTCCCGGCCGAAAGCCCGCAGGTCGGCCGTCCAGGGTTTGTGCTCCGCGGTACCGGCCTCCGGCACCCGCCCCCAGTGACGGTATTTCGTCCGGTCGATGACACCGGCGGCGCCCAGGTCCAGGCAGTACTTGGCCTTCTCCGGCGAGGACACGACGGCGATCGGTTTGCCGCCCATCTGCAGGGTCAGCGAGATCGCCATCGAACCGAGGCCGCCGGAACCGCCCCAGATCAGCACGCCGTCGCCTGGCTGCACGGTGTTCGGCGGCCAGCCGTTCAGCTGCCGGTACGCCGTCGCACCGGTCAGCAGGTACCCCGCCGCCTCGGCCCAGCTGAGCCGACCGGGCTTGGGCAGGCACTGGAACTCGGCCACCAGCGTGAACTGGGCGAACGACCCCCAGTTCAGCTCGTACCCCCACACCTGCTGCGACGCCGCCAGCATGGGGTCCAGGCCTAGCCGGACGTCCGGGTCGTCCTCGTCCCAGCGGCAGCCCGACAGCACGACCTCGTCGCCCACCTCCACCCGGCGGACGCCGGCACCGACCTGCCAGACGATCCCGGAGCCCTCCGAGCCGCCGATGTGGAACGGCTCGGCACTTCCCTGCCGCTGACGCATCGCCACCACGTCGACCGGACGGCCCTTCGCGGCCCAGACGTTGTTGTAGTTGATCCCGGCGGCCATGACCGCCACCAGCACGAACCCCGGCGGTACCTCGGGGGTGTCGACGACCTCCGTCCGGAACGCGTCGACCGGGTCGCCGTACCGCTCCGGGCGGATGACCGAGGCGTACATGCTGCGCGGAACGGTCCCGAGCGGGGGCAGATCACCCACGTCGTACAGGGTGTCGGTTTTCTTGGACTCCATGAGATCTCCCGTGTCGGCGGGTCGGATTCGGTGGGGCGAATTCGGCGGGACGGATTCCGGGGAAATATTCCGGGGGGAAAGCATTCCGGGAGGGATGCATTCAAGGGGGAGGTCAGGATTCTCGGGCGAATCCGGAGGTCCGCTAGTCCTGCGGATCCTCCAGATGCCGGAGAATGTCGTCGGCGATGTCCCCGATGCTCGGGTTCCGCATGATCGAGTAATGGTCACCCGCCAACTCCCGCCATTCGAGGCGGGCGACGAACGGGCGCCAGACGGGTTCCAGGGAGTGCTTCCACTGATTGCCGGTCGCGGTGTACAGCCGGAGGTCGCAATCGACCCGGCGCGGCACGAACGCCGCCATCCGACGGAGCTGGAACGTCCTGATCCCGAGGTGGGAGATCACCGCGTCGAAGCCGAGCAGCAGAATGTCCTCGGTGACCCCGGCCTTCCGAAGCACGTCCGCCGCGGCCGGCGAGATCCCGCTCGGCCGACCCTCAGCGCGCAAGTCATCGGCTTGGGCGAGGAGTTCGTCGAGGGTGTCGGCGTCCCTGGTGATCCGCTCGCGCAGTTCACCCTCTGGGAGTACCGAGTCGATCACGGCCAGCAGACCGACCTCCTGACCCCCGGCCCTGGCCTGCCCGGCCAGCTCCAGGGCCACCAGCCCACCGAACGACCAGCCCGCCAGGTGGTAGGGCCCCTCGGGCTGCACCGCGCGGATGGCCGCCAGGTACCGGGCGGACTGTGCCGGCAGGTCGCCTCCCAGCGCCGTCCCGTCGGACGGCACATCGACGCCGAGGACGTTCACCCGCCCGACGAGCCGGCGCGCCAGGTGGGCGTAGGCACTGGTACCGCCACCGATCTCGTGCACGCAGAACAGGGTGGGCCGGCCCGGGGCGTGCCCGTTCAGACGCACGATCTCGGGTGCGACCGGGTCCCGCTCCGACGCTGCCTGCTCGGGCCTCCGCAGGGCGGCACTGAGACCGGCGACCGTCGGGAACTTCACGATGTCCTTGGGCAGCAGCCGGAAACCCCGGGCCCGGGCGTCGACCACCACGCGGGTGGTCAGCAGGGAGTGTCCGCCGAGGTCGAAGAAGTTGTCGTGGACGCCGACCCGGTCGACGCCGAGGACCTCGGCCCAGATCCCGGCGATGACGGTCT